>JAADHY010000267.1 GCA_013151585.1 Planctomycetota bacterium | reverse complement strand
GTCTTCAGCGTCTCGGCGTTCCACACCCACTCTTCGAACATCTGCGATGGCGCTTCCACAAAGTCGCGGGCTGTGGCCGTGCCGGAGAACTCGCCGAAGGTGGCTTCCGTCAGTAGGCTGTGCAGCAGATGTCCAAACTCATGGAACAGCGTTTCAACCTCGTCGTGCGACAGCAAAGCCGGCTTATCCGCCGTCGGCTTGGTGAAGTTGCAAACCAGCGCAGCCAACGGCTTCTGAACGGTTCCATCGGGCCAAACTTTCCGCGGATACAGTCCCCACTGCGCGGCGTGCGTATACTTGTGCGGCCGCGGATGCAAATCCAGGTAGAAATGCCCCAGCACCTCCCCCGTGGCCTGATCTGTGACCTCGAACAGCCGCACATCCGGATGCCAGAGCCGCCAGCCCCGGTCCTCCGCTTCCGAGGCGATGTCGCGATACGTCACACCGTAAAGCGATTGCGTAATGCGAAACAGTCCTTGCAAGACCTGATTGAGCGGGAAGTACTCGCGCACCTTTTCGGTGTCGACGGCGTATTTCTCACGCAAAAGTCGTTTTTCGTAGAACGATTGGTCCCACGGATACAGCTTCGCCTTGGGATCGCCCGTGTGCCGCCGCTTTGCGTCGAGAAACTCCTGCCAGTCCCGCTGGGCCTTCTTCCGCACCAACGGCCGCAGTTTCTTGTAGAACTCAAGGACGCGGTCGGCATTCTTGGCCATGCGGATCTCGATCTCGAAGTCGGCCGGATGACGGTAACCGAGCAGCTTCGCGATTTCCGCTCGCAGTTTCAGAATCCGTTCCAGCAGCTGAATGTTCTTCTGTCCAGCCCGGCGCTTGTAGGCGATCCAGACTTTTTTCCGTGTGGTCTCCGACTCGCACAAATCCATGACCGGCAAGAACGACGGATAATCCATGCCGACCAGATACAGGCCGCTGGTGAAGGGCTGCGTTTTCAGCCAATCGTCGGCCAGGCCTTTCAACTCGTCCTGGGTCAGCGCGACGCGAGTTTCGTCCTCCCGAATGTTCTTTTCGAACTGGATCGACAGTTTGTTCAATTCGGTTCGAAGCTGTTTCAGCCGGTCCCGGTCGGCTTTGGGCAGGGCCATGCCCGCTCGACGGAAGTCCCGCAGCGTGTGATCCAATAACCGACGGCGTTCGCCTTCCAGTTCCGGTTTCCGGTCGGCATAGGCCTTCACAGCGCGGTAGAGGTCTTCGCGCTGCTGAAGCCCGATCAGCCAGTTGCGAACATCTTCTTCGGCCTGTTGGCCCCGCTCGCGTTCTTCGGCGTCTGGCGAGACATACGCCATGAACTGCAGCATCTCGGTATCGAGCCGCAACCGCACAATCAGGTCGTCAATGGCACCGACCGTGTTCTGGAACGTCCGCTTCTGGTCCGGAACTGTAACGATGCGCTGCACCGCCGCCTCGGCACGCTTCAGCGCCTCGGCCACCGGCGACCGATCGTCGGCCTGCGCCCAGGCCAACCGCCCGACCAGAGACGCGGCTACGAGCCACGTCACAACACAAGCCCTGCGGCGAAAACCGTGTCTGGAAGACTTCTCGCTCATGCGTCGTCCAACTCCTTCCGTATCTACCGAATCGTTGATTGCACGTCTTTTGAGACCGTGTTGCCCTGGCGATGAACGCGGCGGGTGGACTCACAAGTGGCCACGCCGTCCGCCGAAACACACCTGTGGCGCCCCCTTGGGCTTAGCGCCTTGTCGAAGCGAAAAAGCCGGATTGTGAAAGGTTGTGGAGGAGACATCTCGCTTGCCACGGTCGGCCGGAACGGCCACGCCACAATCCAACTTCTCTCCTGTCACGAAGCGCCAAGAACGCAGTTCACCAACGGGCAGACTATCGGATATTCCAATGGAGACACAACCCTGTGCGGCGCGGTGTCCGACGAGCAATCCTCGCAACGCGAGCATCGAGACGCATCCGACTGATGGGCCCTAGCCCGCGCGGCGCTGTGTCCTGGCATTTGTCGGGATCAATCCAAAAAACAAGAAATTTCTGGAAGAGTGGCTGACCGGATGTTATCATAACCGAACGGTCGGGCATGCTCCGGGGAAGAATGTGGAGCCTCGGCAAGGGTTGTCGGGGCGGGCGTCTGCTGCCAGCTCTCATTTGTCTCGTTTTTCGAAAGGAGCGATGAATGTTAGGTCGCCTGCGCAAACGAAGGGCTTCAGGTTTCACGTTGATCGAGCTGCTAGTTGTCATCGCGATTATCGCGATTTTGATCGCGCTGCTGCTGCCAGCGGTTCAACAAGCCCGAGAGGCAGCTCGCCGCACGCAGTGCCGCAACAACTTGAAACAGCTCGGCCTAGCTCTGCACAACTATCACGACGCCTATGGTATGTTTCCTTACCGTTCCGGCGGGACGTCCCGATACGCTGGCTATTCCTCTTGGGGGCGATCCGGGAATCACGCGCGAAGGAGTGGATTTGTCGACATGCTTCCGTACCTCGATCAGAATCCGATGTACGAGCGGATCATGGAGGGAGACGCGAATTCCCCGCCGGGAGGAATCTGGCCTCACTGGGGATGGGGTCCTTGGAATGATTCACCCGATGCCCTGCTGTGCCCGTCGGATGACGGTTATCAGAGTCGAGGCGGACGCCATACTTCCTACGCTTTCTGCGTCGGCGATCAAGTGCAGGGAGCACTCGACGGTATGTCGGCCCGCGGATTGTTCGTCCGACAGAGGTGCTACAGCATCAAAGACGTTCGGGACGGCACGAGCAACACGATCGCGATGAGTGAGCAGACTGTCCAGGATGTTGGAGGGGTCGGTGACCGCGGCCGTGACTATGTCACCCAAAGAGCTGGCGAGGTCGAGCACGTCAAGGCGATCACGACGGGAGTGGCCGGGCTGGCCCAATCTCCGATCAATTGCTTGGCCACGACCGATGGGAAGTATTACCTGGCAGGCCGGTCAGTGAACAGCCGGCGTGGAGTCAAATGGACCTTCGGCCTACTGACCTACGTCGGATTCAACACGGTCCTGCCGCCGAACGCCCCGAGCTGCGCGGAAACTCAGCGCGGATGGGGGTGGGACGCCAATGTCGCCCTCCCTCCGACCAGTCGGCATTCTGGCGGCGTCAATTGCCTTTTCGCGGATGGTTCGGTTCGCTTCATCTCGGAATCGATCGATACGGGCAACCTTGCGGCGTACCAGCCTAGGAATGGAGTGAGCGTCTACGGCGTGTGGGGAGCCCTCGGTTCGCGATCGGGAGGCGAGTCGGTCACCGACTTCTAGGTCTCCAGGGCGGAGAAAAAGCCCCTTTCTTTGTCGACATTCATTTTCGAAGCACGAGCTGGCTGAGAGCTCTTTTTGCGGCGGGGCAGCGATGTTGACGTTGCCCCGCTCCGGGGGGGCTGGACTAGGGGAGTCGAAATCCCGGTTTGCTTTCGGCGAACGGGGCCCGCGACAGAAAGCGTGGGAGAGTTCGATGTGCGCGGCCATGGGGCGACGTGATCACATGCTGCCGCCGATGACGGGTGTGTTTCCACAGGTATTGGCGAACGGGAGGGATGCACATGCGGCTGCGACTTTGGTATGGCAACGTTGTGCTTGGGGCCTTGCTTGCCATAGGTGTTTGCTACATCGTGGGATGCAGCGGAGGACCGGACCGTCCGAAAACTTATCCGGTGACAGGCACGGTGACGCTTGATGGAAAGCCGGTCGAAGGAGCTACGGTCGTTTTTGTCCCGAAAGAGGAAGGCAAAGGCCGGGCAGCGACCGGTGTGACAGACTCTGACGGGAAATATTCGCTAGGGACCTTCGCTTCGGGCGATGGCGTGATTCCCGGAGAGTATCTCGTTAAGGTGACGAAGTATCGTCCACCTAGCTCGCAACAACCGCCGGTGGAAGACGAAGAAGACGAAGAAAGTGAAATGCGGGCGTTCCTCGAAGCGCAAAAGGGAACGGAGCCAACCACGACAGAAACCGAGTTGCCCGTCAAGTACTCGAACGAGCAGACTTCAGGACTCTTTTTCACAGTCGAGGCAAAGGAGAATACCTTCGACATCCCTCTGAAGCGTTGAGGTACTCGGCGGCGGCGTTTTCGATAGCACGCACTTTGTCTCGCTGACTTATGGGTCGGGGCTGCGAAAGCTGCTGAGCGTGGTTTCTGTCCCGTCGCGAAGCGCCTTGGGGACGCACCCTGGCAGCGTGTGTGTGCGCTGAGCGTTCCGCGCTCGCAGCGTTCTGCCCAATTGGGGCTATGCTGTCATCTCTGCAGCCTCCCCTCGTCGCTTCCCCTATGCGCTGCTCGAGACTTCGCCACGGCGACCTTTGCGATCTGAGTCCCCGGAAGCTGCATCGTGTCATGGCTCGGGATTCGAGTTTTGAACTTAATCTCCTGTTCTGATAACCTTCGCTTTGGTTTGCTTTTCGATACGCTATTTTACGCAGCCGGAGACTTACCCAAGCTATGACTAACGGCGCTGTTTCTCAGTATTTCCTTCGACTCCACCCTCAAGATAACGTGGCGGTCGCGCGGAAAGACGTGCCGGCGGGAACGGCGGTGTGGAGGGACGCATCGGCGGCCCCCGTTGTGACGTATGAGCCGATTCGGTTCGGCCACAAGGTCGCGCTGCAAGCCATCGCGTCGGGGGCAAGGGTCATCAAATACGGCCAGACGATTGGCTTTGCCACGCAGGACATCGCGCCTGGGCAGTGGGTTCACACCCACAACGTGGAGCCCGGTGAGCTGAAACTGGACTACGCGTTCGCTACAGAGGTGCCCCCGGCCCCCGAGCCGCTCAGGGGGCGGACGTTTCTCGGCTACCGCCGAGCGGATGGACGGGCCGCGACGCGCAACTACATCGCCGTCCTGAGCACGGTCAACTGTTCAGCCACGGCCGCCCGCTGGGTCGCCGAGCGGATTGCGTCGCTGATCCGATCCGATTACCCGAACATCGACGGCGTGGTCGCTCTGACACACAAAATGGGCTGCGCTATGGAATACGGGGGCGAGGGCCATCAGGTGCTGGCTCGGGCCCTGGCCGGGTTTGCACGGCACCCGAACGTCGGAGCGTGCGTGGTTTTAGGGCTTGGCTGCGAAACAGCACAGCCGTCCTATTTGGTCGAAAATTTCGATGTCTCGGCCGATCAAGTGGCGAGCCAGCCCGCGTCTTCGCCGCTGATTCTCAGCATCCAGGACGTTGGGGGGCTTCGGAGGACGGTCGATCGGACCGTCGACGCGATCAAGTCGCTTCTGCCGGACGTGAACAGAGTCGAGCGAGAGCCCATCCCCGTTTCGGAATTGATTGTGGGGACCGAGTGCGGCGGCAGCGACGCCAACAGCGGTATTACGGCCAACCCGGCCGTGGGCGTGGCCAGCGATCTGATCGTTGCTCACGGCGGCACCGCGATCCTGGCGGAGGTGCCGGAAATTTGCGGCGGCGAGCACCTGCTGACGCGGCGAGCGGTCACGCGCGAGGTGGGCGAAGCGCTCATTGCTCGGATCCGCTGGTGGCAAGATTACGCCGCCAAGTTCGGCGCGGTCATTGACAACAACCCCTCCGTAGGGAACCGGCAAGGTGGCTTGACGACGATCTACGAAAAGTCGCTCGGCGCGATCGCCAAGGGGGGCCGCACAGCGCTCCGGGCCGTGGTCCAATACGCCGAACCCGTGACAGCGAAGGGACTTGTGGTCATGGACACGCCCGGTTTCGATGCTATATCGGTCACGGGAATGGTCGCCGGTGGGGCTCATGTGATCGTCTTCACGACTGGTCGGGGCAGTTGCTTCGGTTGTAAACCGGTGCCGACGATCAAAATAGCAACTAACTCATCCCTGTTTCATCACCTGCAGGAAGACATGGACATCAACGCTGGCCGCGTTCTAGAAGATGCGACGGTGGAGGAGGTCGGGCAAGAGATATTCGAAGAGATTATAGCGGTTGCGAGCGGAAAACAGACAAAAAGCGAAGAGCAGGGAATTGGGGACGAAGAATTCTGCCCGTGGCAAGTCGGGCCGATCTTGTAGCCGCGCCGCTTCTGACCAGTCTCGACCACGGATTCGACGAGCCAAGCGGCAGACATGCGAAGCCGCAGTATTAGCCAGCTCAGGAAGTCTTTCGGCCCGATCTACCGCTCATGCGCTGGGTTGCTGTAGCCCAATCCGTGATCCAGGCCCTCCTGCCCCGTCCGGCGTAGAAATACCCGAAAATCCGGAACCACCCGAATAATCGTTACAGCTTAACAGTTTGCCGAACCGATACTACCCGCAGGACCGTTTCCATTTGCGCTCTGCGACAGGCGGAATCTTTTGAGCTTTGCATCGGGTCGTGGCCCAGAGGCTCGGTCCCCAATCGTCAGTTGGCCCGGCCAGTTGCCATGCAAAGCGGAACAGTTGACTGAAGGTCAAGGGTTTCCTGATGCGGGTACGAAATCTCGGTTTCGTCTGCGGCGTGCTACTGAGTCTAGCGATGGCTCTGCCGGCCTTTGGGCAAGGGGCTCCCGGAACAGCTTTCGTACCGGGCTCGGCCCCTCTGGCGGGCAACATGGCCCCAGCCGTACCTCCTCTGCCGTCTCCTCAGTTTGGTCCGTGGCCTGGGGTTTCTCCGTACGGACCCGCTTTGGACCAACATTTCGTTGAGAGAGGCCTGTGGCAGCGGCGTACGGCGACACATGAGCGGCGCTATTACATTGGGCTGGATTACCTGACGGGACAGTCGAAAGAGCCGAAAGGAATTCTCGGAAATCCGCACGCCATGTCGTACATTGAAACGATTGACTTAGCGAACCTGGACACCGTCGACGATGGCGATACCTTGGCTCAGCAGATTCAGCTCTTCGAGGATTTGGGGCGCCATGGTCTGTACACTCGCCTGAACCTCGAGGGGCTCGGCAAAATGAAGGTGTGGGGCCTCCGGTTTCACTGGGGCTACGACAACCCCGATGACAGTGGCTTCATGCTGCGAGCCTGGTTCTCCCAGGACCGCGACTTCTTCTACAACCGGACGGATCAAGTCCACGCCAGTCGCGGCCGTCAGCAGGCATTGCTGGAAGAAATCCTGCGGACCCCCGTCAACGAACTCGACCCCACGACGTTCATCCCGCGAGACGTGACGACTCTGGCGCCGTTGTACCGTCCCCTCGACCTGAACGAGATTTTGCAAAACAACTTGCTGAACCTTAATGGCCTTCCCCTGGACGACGGAACGCTGCAGAAGCTTCCCGACGGAACGTATGCCGGAGGGGTTACTGTGCCCTTTGATCTGGAATTCCGCGTCGACTACAACGTCGAGACGTGGGGCGGCAGCCTCAACTGGATGAGCACACCGATCGTCCGGCGGAGCTGGCTGCGAGTCCGGCCGTTGGTGGGCATCCGGTACTTGCAGTTGCGAGAGCGGTTGCGGTTCACGGGGCGCGACAGCGGATTGACTTACGGCGAAGATGCGGGCAGCGAAAGCAACGCGGACGTCAAAATCCACTCGATTCCGAACCACTTCGATGAGAATCGTGATTTCGTCATCGACAACGCGGGCTTCGACGAAACCACCCAGCAACCCCAAGGGCAGCAGCAACAGGGACAGCAGGCGACCGTGCCATCCGTCCCGTTCATCCAGTTCCGCGACCCGCTGCTCTCGCCCTTCCCGATTACGTCCTTCCTGGAAAACGACATTCGAAGTCACTTGGCCGGGCCTGAAATCGGTCTGCAATATGACATCGGCGGGATGCGGTTTAAGATCAGCGGCCACACGAAATTCGCGTTCGTGGCAAACCATACGCGCGCGTGGATGGACGGCGATAATATCGCGATGATCACCCGCGACGCCGACCTACTGCCTCAGACACCGGAAGAAGCTCGGCCGAACCGTTTTTCCGACAAAGACACGCACACGACCGTCTCGCCCCTGTTCGAACAGTCAATTTTCGCCGAGTTGCCGATTTTTGGAGCATTACCCGTCATTCGCCGCGTGCCCATCTTGCAGGATGCCACTTTCCGGGTCGGTTACACGTTTCTGGCTGTCGGACTGGTCGCTCGGCCGTCCGAGAGCATTGTGTGGCAGGGGAACCCCCGGGAAGGCCTCTTCCCGTACATCAAGATGGACCGGTCCACCTGGACGGCGAGCTACTGGAGCTTCGCGCTCGATTGGCAATACTAGCGGCCTGCACACGAAACAACTTGCAGGTCACTGCTGAAAAAAGCCCGGCTTTCTTCAAGAGCCGGGCTTTTTCTCAGCCAGCCTGTTTTTCTACGGCTCCCCGGTGCACCAGAAGCAGCCGGGACGAGCCCCGTCGACATTGGCCCCATCGCCGGAGAATGCCGAGGAGCCTCGTCTTCTTCGGTCGGCCTTGGTTCGAGTCCTAGCCGCCCAGGAAACGAAACAACGGTTACGGCAACAAGTCTTTGACCGTGTCACGCTCTTTGCGGAGTTCGGCCACCGAAGCGGCAATCTTTTCCCGAGCAAAGTCGTTGTGCTCGATTCCTTGGACGATCTTCCAGTTTGAGCCGTCGTAGGTAAGTGGGAAGCTGGAGATGAGGCCTTCATCGACATCATAGCTGCCGTCACTGCAGATGGCGGCGCTAAACCAGTCATCTTCCGGAGTGGGCTCGATCAAGCTTTTGATGCTATCGATGGCCGCGTTAGCCGCCGAAGCCGCACTGGAAGCTCCGCGGGCCTGGATGATGGCCGCCCCGCGTTTTTGTACGGTCGTCAGGAAATCGGTCTGCAGCCATTGCTCGTCTTGGATCACCTCCGTCGCCGGACGTCCTCCGATCAGCGCGTGATAGAAGTCAGGGAACTGCGTAGTGGAATGGTTGCCCCACACGGCTAACTTCTTCACGCTGGAAACGGGCTGGCCGGATTTCTGCGCCAGTTGGCTCATGGCCCGATTCTGATCGAGCCGCGTCATGGCGAACCAGCGATCACGCGGGACCTCCGGTGCATTGTACATCGCAATCAAGCAGTTGGTGTTGCACGGATTGCCGACGACAAGAATTCGGACGTCCTTGGCCGCCGCCGCTTGAATGGCTTTACCCGTGCCGACAAAGATCGGCCCGTTGACGCGGATCAAATCGCTGCGTTCCATGCCCGCCTTACGGGGGACACTGCCGACGAGCAGAATCCAGTTGGCATCGGCAAAGCCGTCTTCTAGATGGTCGCTATCGGCTTTGACGACGCCGGCCAGAGTCGAAAAGGCGCAATCGTCCAGCTCCATTTGGACCCCGTCCAGCTTGGACATCACGTCCGGCAGCTCGATCAAGTGGAGAATGATGGGTTGGTCCGGGCCAAAGACTTCACCCGAGGCCAGGCGGAAGACCAGAGCGTATCCGATCTGGCCGGCGGCCCCCGTGACTGCGACGCGAATCGGGTCTTTCATGATGGCTCTCCTCAATTGAAGCAGGGACTCCTAAAACCTACGAACCCGTGGAACCGCTGTTTCTGAGATCGCGATTGGCCGAAGGTCAGCCGTTCGCGTCTTGATCCGAAAGACGCATTTCCGCCAGCGACCCCTGTCGCACCCCATCCCGTGGCGTCCGCGTCGGGTAAACGCACTTGTAGCGACTTGTTTCCGCCCGAGCAACCGTCCCCACGTGGAAGGCGTCAGGTGGCTGCTCGTGCTAACCAGCGCTCATCACGGACGGAGCACGGGGCGGAGCTGCACGTCGTCGATGTCGACCCGGCCGGTCGCTCCGTTCAGACCGACCCGCACGATCGCCTCCCGGGCCCCCCGCGGGACGGGAATCCTTTTACTCCGCCGACGCCAGCCGGAACGGCGAACCCACGGCCCC
>JAADHY010000367.1:1856-3339 GCA_013151585.1 Planctomycetota bacterium | reverse complement strand
CGTGCGGTCGTCTCGGCTGATTTGAACAACGACTCGGTTCCCGACCTTGCGATTGCTGACGAATTTGACAACACCGTTTCTGTGTTATTGGGAAACGGCGACGGCACGTTCGCCCCGCGCGTGGTCTATCCACTGCAAGGAGGTCCGGTCAACCTGACTGCGGACGATTTCGACGGCGACGGCGACATGGATATCGCCGTCACACTTGGGGGAAAAAACGCGGTGGCTGTATTGCCCAACGACGGGACGGGGACGTTTGGAACCGCCGTCCAAACCGCTGTCGGCGATTCTCCTTTCGGCCTGACGTCGGCCGACCTTGACGGCGACGGGGACCTTGACTTGATCACCACCAACCTCACCTCCGAAGACGTGTCCGTCCTGTTGAACAACGGCAATGGTCTGTTCGCGCCGGCGCGTGCTTATGCCGCCGGCGCAAGACCCACGGCGGTGACGGCCGCGGACCTGGACTATGACGGGGACCTCGATCTCGCCATCGGTAACAGTACGTCGTTGAATGTGTTATTGCTCCGCAACCAAGGCGACGGGTCTTTCACACCCGCCGAAACGTTCGGCATGGCCGACTACCCCACCTCGTTGCCGGCCGACATTGAAGCCGGCGACTTGAATGGCGATGGCATCGTCGATCTGGCCGTCGCAAATAGCCAGCTCGGCACGGTCGTGATTCTTGGAAACAGGCTCGTTCCCGGCGCTCACGTTGTGACGATCTCGCCAGATCAAACGGAAGATGCTCTCGCCGATTTCGGCAGCAAGGCCATTGTCGCCGCAATCGGCGGACGCGTCTGGGAGGATGTGAACGCCAATGGCGTTCGCGACCCGAGCGAGCCGGGTGTGGCTGGGGTGGCGGTGTCACTGTTCGCGCCGGGAGCCGACGGACAAGTGGGCGGAGGAGACGACCAACAGTTGGGGTCTTCCCAGACGACCGCCGCGGACGGAGCCTACCGCTTCTCCGATGTACCCCCGGGCTTTTACTACCTTCGTTTCGACAGCGTACCCGCTGGGTCCGTCTGGACGGCTCAGGACCAGGGCACCGACGACTCGGTCGACAGCGACGTCGATCCGGCGACGGGAATCATTGGACCGTTTCAGTTCTCGGCAACAGAAGACGACCTCACCCGGGACGGCGGTTTGAGACAGTCAGGTGGATCGGGAGGGGCCTCCATCAGCGGAGTTAAGTGGCTCGACCAGAATGGCGACGGTGTGCGGGACGAAGGGGAACCCGGACTGGCCGGGTGGACGATTTACGCCGACCTGAATGGAAACGGACGTCGCGATGACGGAGAACCGTCTGCAGTGACCCGGGCGGACGATCCGGTGACGCCGGAGAACGAGGCGGGCACGTACGGCTTGGCCGGACTTGCCGCTGGGACGTACACGGTTGCCGAGGTCCTTCGGCCTGGGTGGGAACAGACCTATCCGGCGGCGGATAGGACGCACGTTGTGACGGTCGAGGCCGGGCAAGCGC
>JAADHY010000367.1:0-1841 GCA_013151585.1 Planctomycetota bacterium | reverse complement strand
CAAGCCGATAGGGGTGGTGGCGCTGCCCAGCGAAGGCGGCCGGTTTGAATTGGTGCGAGTGGACGCCGAGGTGCTCCTGCGCACTGCGGGTGGCTCGACCATCACTCGCATTCCGCTGGCGGCACTTTCCAATCTCCGGATCGACGGTTCGCCGGCCGACGACACGCTGGTGGTGGATTTCAGTGGGGGCAATCCGATTCCGTCGGGCGGGCTGACGTTTTTGGCGGGGGATCAGACGACGCGTGATACCCTGGAATTGACCGGCGGCACGTTCACGAGCATTGCGCATACCTTCACCGGCGCCGAGAGCGGCACGGTGGACCTGGACGGCTCGCAGATCAGCTATGGGGGCCTGGAACCGATCGCGGACAACCTGAACGCGGTGGCCCGGGTCTTCACGTACGGGGGCGGGCCGGATGTCATCCTGCTGGAAGACGACGCCACTCAGGCGAACAACCAGTCGAAGATTTCGACGGCCGGCACGGGCGAGACGGTCACGTTCGTCAGCCCGGCCAACTCGTTGACGGTCAACGCGGGAGCGGGACGGGATCGGGTGGTCGTCCGGTCGCTGGATTCGCGGTTTTCTGCAAGCCTGACGATCAACGGCCAAGACGACCGCGACACATTGGTGGGTGGATCGCTGGCCGAGACGCTGGACGGCGGCCCGGGCGACGATCGGGTCTTGGGGCTCGGCGGCGACGATTCGCTGCTGGGCGGGGATGGAAACGACTACCTTCGTGGTTACAGCGGCAACGACACGCTGGACGGCGGCGCGGGCGATGATTCTCTGCTCGGCACGGACGGCGACGACCTTTTGGTCGGCGGTGCGGGCGACGACACGCTGGACGGACAAACGGACAACGACCGGCTGTACGGCGCTGGCGGCAACGACAGCCTGGTCGGCGGTCCGGGCAACGACTACGTCGACGGGCAGGGGAGCAGTTACGACACGGTCCGGGGTGGACCGGGCAATGACACGCTCAAAGGCGGCTCCGGCACGCGCGACCAACTGGTTGAACGCGGTGACGCTGACTATACGTTGACGGATACAAGCCTCAGTGGCCAGGGAGAAGACATAGCGCTCGGCTTTGAGCGCGCGTATTTGAAGGCGGGCGGCAGCGACAACATGCTGGATGCTCGGGGCTTTAGCGGCTGGTCGACGCTGGTTGGGGCGGCGGGCAACGATACATTGGTCGGTGGACTGGGGCGGGACCGGATCGGGAACATTGGCGACGATCTGGCCTACGGCAGCGCCAGTCGGGATTCGCTTTATGGCAGCGCGGGGCAGGACACGCTGAACGGCCAAGGCTCCAATGACATCCTTCGTGGCGGGCCTGGCGACGATTTGTTGATGGGGAACCGCGGCATTGACAATTTGGGCGGCGGACCGGGCCGGGACACGCTGCACGGGGGCGATGGCACGGACTTGGTGGTGGAAGCGATCGCGGTGGTCACGACCGGGAAGCTTCAGGTGACTGACACGCAGTTGAGCGACCTGGGCGATCCGGCGGAGGTGGATGAGCTGATCAGCATCGAGCAGGCTCGTCTGTACGGGAGCAACAATTCGGACGTGCTAGATGCTTCTGGCTTTTCCGGTCCGACGTGGCTTTTTGGCTTTGCCGGCGATGACACGCTGGTTGGCGGCATTGGGGCTGATTACCTGGATGGCGGAGCAGGCAATGACGGACTGAGCGGGCAGGGCGGTGCTGATACGCTTTACGGCCGTGCGGGCAATGATGTCCTCTTGGGGGGCGATGGGAACGACTTGCTGGTGGGCGATGTCGGCATGGACACGCTTCTGGGTCTTGCGGGGGACGACGAGATCGACGCGGCGGACGGTG
>JAADHY010000710.1:7262-17066 GCA_013151585.1 Planctomycetota bacterium | reverse complement strand
ACGTGAATACCGGCGTCGCCGTCGACGACGATCCGGCCCGCCGAGAGCCCGGCCCCAATTCCCTTGACTCGCGAACAATCTCCTTGCCAAACGATCGTGGCGTCCTGAGCTGCCGAGCCCGACGCGTCGAACAGTTCGCCCAAAGGCACCGGTCGGTTACCCTGGCGGACCAAGGCCCGCAACACCTCGTCCGCCGACTGCTTCACCACGTCTTCCATCCGGATCGAATCCACTTCGATCGGGATCGCTGTTTCGCACCGCAAGCGAATGACCAGAGGCATTGATAGACGCTCCCCACCGTCCCAGCTCTCGGACGACGTCCCCCGGCAAAACGCCATGACGGCTCGCGACGAACACGGCGCGACCCGGCGCCGCCAGCAGCCCGACCCGAGGTGGCGTTACGATAGCCTTTTCATTCGACCGGGTCCAGCGGCAACAGCGACGATGCGTCTTCCGTGACTTGACCCCGGAGGCACGTTGTTTCTCGGTCCCGCAATTCAACGACCGAGGAGAAGCGGATACCGACGCGTCTGATTCCTTGCCGCACGGGTCTCCGATCGTCTGTTGGTACCGGAGTGGGAGGGGGCTGCGGTGGCGTGCCGCCGTCAGTTTCCGCAGGGGTTACCGCTTCGCCGCTGCAAAGATGCGGTCAAACATGGCCTCGGTCAGCCGGCCGGTGAACGTGTTCTGTTGGCTCGGATGATAGCTGGCGATCAGACGCCGTCCGCCTCGAACCGGAACAACTAAACCGTGTGAAAACGGCGGAGGTTTCTTCGGCAGCCATTCACGTCGTCGGGCTTCGGCGATCACCGCGTCCCAGGCGATTCGTCCCAGCCCGATGATCGTCCGAGCGGGGACGATGTCGAATGTCTGAGTGAGCCACCGTTGGCACATCTGCCGTTCTTCGCGAGTCGGACGATTTTGCGGCGGAGCACAATGGCAGACCGCAGTAAGGGCGCAGTCTGCCAGACAAAGGCCGTCTTCGCGTGATTCGGACGTCGGTTGGTTCGCATAGCCGGCTCGATGCAACGCTCGGAACAGCCAATCGCCGCTGCGGTCGCCCGTGAAAAGCCGTCCCGTGCGGTTCGCTCCGTGCGCAGCCGGCGCCAGCCCGACAATAAGAAGTTGACCGTCCGGATCGCCGAAGTTCGGCACAGGCCGGCCCCAATACGTCCAATTCCGAAACGCCCGCCGCTTCTGCTTCGCCACCCGGCGAGAATGTTCGCGCAGCCGCGGGCACCGAGCGCATCGGACGATGGCTCGGTTTAGCTGGTCCCAGGCAGATTTCCTATTCAACGACGACAACGCGGTCAATTCCTGAGCTCGTGAATTGGGATGACACCGGTTCGCGGCCGCTTTTCACGGCGCTGATCGGGTAATCGGGGACAAGTGGGGTGTCGTGCGCAAGGCCGTCGGGAGAGTCCGCATCGGGCGGCCAGGTGTTTTCGTCTAGAATTCGCGATTCCTGCGACGGGAGTGTCAGCAATGGGAAGCCCCAAATCCGACCCACCCCTGCGCCCCACGTGAAGCTTCCCGCACGGCGCAGCGGAGTGTCACATCATTTTGGCCGATCGAGCTGCCGCTGCCAAGACAGCCAGAAGAAACGGTTGGGAGATCCTGAGCGGGCTTCGGGGTGGGCTGATCGAAAAGCGCACGTTTCGATAAGAACGTTCGTGTTGTCGCGCGCGGGTGGATCGACTCTTGGAGACGACGCGTGTCCTTCGCCTCGACACCGAACAGCCCCAAGAACCTGTCCGTCGATGGCTGTCGCCTTGGACGGGGCGGTGAGAAGCTGGCCCGCGGCGCCAATCGGGGAATCCACACTTCGAGGCGTGGCCGGGGCTGACGGCGCAGCCTGCCCGACGGCGCTCGGCCACTGTTGGCTGGACTGGTGAGGACGGTTCTCCTGATCCGCACGCCAGCTCCGCAGAGCCAACAGCTTCTGGGGGCGGCCGTGTCTTTTGAACGAAGCGAAAAAGACGACGGGAACGGCTCGATGGTTTTCGCAGGCTACTGCTGCAGACCCGCCCATCTTCGCTGGTCTTCTTCCGGCCAGAGGCCTTTCTCATTGATTTTCATCGTTCCCATGTCGCGGAAAAGCGTAAGCCGGGCCCGCTCGTAGTCCATCCAGGCTTCGATCATAAAGTCCTGCGCCCGGCGAATATTGGAGAGAGCTCGCGGGATGTTCAAACCTTGCTGACCGGCGGTGCCATCATTGGCCTTCCCGTCGCCTTCCAAAGCTTGTTGAAGCTCTTCGGCGGCGTACCGCAGGGCACGACGCTGCACTTCGAACGCTCTGGCTTCCTGCCGCACCCGTCGCAGGGCATAACGCACGTCGAGCTTCACTTGATCTTCAGCGGCCATGTAATTGCGACGGGCTCGCTGATAGGCGATTTGTGCTGCCCGGAAATCGTTCCGTTCCTTCCGTCGATCAAGGGGGGTTTTGACCGCGATGCCCACGCGGAAATTGCTCTGATCCGACCGAAAGTCCAGCGGTTTTGTGTTTTCCGCGAGGGGCGGTGTGCTCACTTCGCCTTCCGCCACGATGTCCAACGTCGCTTCCAGCCGGTCCGCTGCGATTTCCAGTCGTCGGCGAGCGTCCATGACCACAGCCCGGCGGTTCATCAGATCCAGTCGATTCTCGATGGCAAGTTCGACCGCCTTGGCGGGGGTCAGGTTGGTATCGACCGCCGGGAGCACAACCAACTCAGCTCGCACGGCGGTCTCCAACGCTACCAGCCGGCGAACGATCCGGGTCAAAGCATCGCGGCTTTGAACGGCTCGGTTAAGAATCTCGGCCAGCGGCGGGGCTGGCTCAGCCAGACGAGTTGCGAACCGATGCAAGATGTCGCGATCGTTTTCGAACTCGCCGCGGAGCCCCTCCAATCGGTTTACATACTTGACTTGCAGCTCGTTGAATTCTCGGATCTCGTCTTCCGTCATCTGCCGGCGCCGTACCGCAAGCACCTCGTCCATGTTCCCCAATTCGTGCTCGACCTCGCCGAAGATATCGCTGAGTTCGCGGCGGACATCGATCAGTTCCTCGACGAAATGCTTCAGCCGGTCGCGAGTCGTCTGTTGCCGGAGCTCGCCGATTTGCGTATCGAAACCGCGGAGACGGTCTTCCAACGCTGCGAGCCTGGGGTTGCGGAAACGGAAGGGCTCCAACATCGTGTCGTCGATTTCCAACTCCAGATCCGGCGGCAACCCGAGCTGGAGTTTGAAACGATCCAACTGATCTTCGAAGACGCGGGCACGCCACAAATAGATCACGCGAGCGTTCTCCAAGCTGCTTCGTACTTGTGTCACGTCCAATGAGGTGGCTTTGCCCTGCCGGTACATGGCTTGGACATCCAGTAGCCGCCGCTCGAGGCTCTTCACGTTCTCCGCCTGATTCCGTGCGTATTGGTGCAAAAACAGCAATTTGTTGAAACCGACCGTGGGACTGCGTTCGCCGCGGATCAAGAATGCCAGCTCGGCTCCCCCAGGACTGCCCGGAAGCGGTGCGGCTCGCTCGCCCGTGACGACCATCACGTAGAAATCTTTACGGAACCGAGCGAACTTGCGGATCGCGTACAGTACATTGCGCTCGGCTTGCGTCAGGTCTTCCATCACGATTTCGCGCGACGCGCCCGCCAGCAGAGGCTGCACGATGGAGTAAGCGAAACTGGTGGCGGTCGCTGACGCGTTCGGACCGGCAAACATCCAAAGCGTGTTGTTGGTGATCTCGGCGATTAACTGCGCACCGGTTGGGAACAACTTTCGCACGCCCAGATTGGTCGGTCCCAGACCAAGGCGGCTTGCGTCGTCCGGTTGATGCTCGTAAAACAGTTGTGTGCCCGGTTCGCCCAGGAACGCTCTGGGACGGACATCAAACTTGTAACGCTCGAAGGTCAGCGCCAGAGCGCTCAGATAAACGTTCTCCAACTGCTCCTGGTACTCGCGGCTGGGGATCAGGCCAAGCTCGATCGCGTTTGCCAGCGTGACCTTCTTGATCGCCGGAAGCGAGCCGTCGGCGGCCGCTAGGTTTTTCCCTCCGAGGAACACCGGCCATTGCGGGTTTTCGACGTGGTCGGTTTGGCCGAAATCGTGCCAGCGCTTCCAGCCGCGCATGCCGTAAGCGCGATGCATGTACTCGTGAGCGGCCGGATCATCAGGGGGCAGCGGAGGAAAGTCAGGATCGTTTGGATCGAAGAACCGGCTGCGGGGATCAGGGGTGATGTCGAGCCGGGGGAGCGACCAGCGGGGATCGTCGCCCTTCTCGGCCAGGATCCGATACGTCTGGCGGTCGGCCGCCCGGCGGTACTGCATCCGGGTGCATCCGGTGACTGCGACAGTCAGCAGGCAAAGCGCAAGGATTCCGTGCGGAGGCTGAGGTTGCAATCCTTTGCTGTGGCCCATGTTGCGAGCGTTCCGCATCTTGAGCATCTTCACGCCGAGGCACGTCCCGACGACGTGGATGCTTTCGAAGTCAAGACGCAGCAAGTATCTACGGGCGGGAAACGGCTGCGTTAAACTTTTCTGATAATATCGACCGCGCAACGTGGCGAACTTGAAAGTGACGGCCAGCGGTGGATGTAACGCTGTGAGAGTGGGGCAAGGTGGCAAGACAGGCGAAGGGTTCGGGGCAGCGAGGCCTTAATCGCGGAGCCTCGCAACTGGACGCCGGTCTGCCAGACCGGCTCGACCGGAGCTTCGCCCTTTCGGCTTCGGGACAGGCTTTAGCGGGTCATTTCGCTCGCGTAGCGGAAGGAGCGTTTCGCATCGGATCGCGGATGCTCACTTTTCCTCTGTAATCCGGCTCAGTGGCCCACAACGGCGGGGCGCCGCGTGAGCGGTGGGCGGTGATTCCGGGAGATTCGGCGGAGGAGGCCTGTGAGGCCGCGGAAGCTACTGCGGTTACGCGGGCCAGCCGCGGCTTCCGTGTCGCCTTGGGCATTCCGTCCGCTGCCTGGTGCCGCAAGTCGGGCCCAGCAGGGTTGACGAACCCCGAATGAAGAGAATCCCCCATGATTGGAACGACTGGTGAAAGGCGTCGTCTGAGAACTGATTTGTGCCACCTCATGGCCGTCGGGTTGGTTGGAATGATTGCCGCGGCTGGGTCACAGACAACTGTCGGGGCCGAACCGGACGGCCGGGACTTGCTCCCCAAAGGGGTGCAGGCCGTGTGGGATTTGGCGGCGGCTTATCGACAGGCAACGCCAACGCGCGAGCGGGTTTGCATCAACGGGCTGTGGCAGTGGAAGCCGGCTGGCGTCGGCGAGCAGGCGGTGCCGACCGGCGGATGGGGATACTTCAAGGTGCCGGGCTGTTGGCCGGGAATCACCAGTTATATGCAGAAAGATTGTCAGAGGGTTTTTGTGCATCCGAGTTGGAAAGACGTGCGTCTGTCCGACGTGAAAGCAGCTTGGTATCAGCGCAGGGTCACGGTACCGGCTGAATGGCGGGATCGACGAATTGTTCTGTCGGCCAAATATCTGAACTCGCTGGCGGTCGTTTACGTGGACGGCCGACGGGTGGGTGAGTTGCGATTCCCCGCCGGTGAGCTGGATTTGACGAGCGTATGCCGTCCTGGCCGACGGCATACGCTGAGCTTGCTGGTCATCGCATTACCGCTGAAAGGTGTCATGCTTTCCTACAGCGATACGGCTTCAGCGAAGAAAGTAGCCGGACGGGTGGCGCGGCGGGGTTTGTGCGGCGATGTGTTCCTACTGGCCACGCCTGCAGGGCCGCGCATCGACCATGTGAAAGTCGACACGTCCGTTCGTGGCTGGACTGTTCGGTGTGACGTCGCTCTGGCCGGACTGGCGCTCGGCACACATTACGTGCTGAAAGCGACGGTTCTGGACGGCGAGCGTGTGGTCCGCGAATTCGTCAGTTCGGAGTTCCGAGCCAATCAATTGCGAGCCGGCCGATTCGCTTTCTCCGACTCGTGGAAACCGGACAAACTTTGGGACATTCATACGCCGCAAAACAAGTACCGTCTCGACGTGTGTCTTCTCTCGGCCGACGGCAAGTTGCTGGATGCGGCGTTCCCGGAACGTTTAGGATTCCGCGAGTTCTGGATCGACGGTCGAGATTTCTACTTGAATAGCAGCCGAGTTTTCCTTTCCGCCGTACCGTTGGACAACGCACAGGTCGGTGCGGCGTGGGCCACGTACGAAGCCGCGCGGGAGAGCCTGTTGCGGCTGAAAAGTTTCGGAATCAATTTCGTATACACGCACAACTACGGGTGCCAGCCGGGCGATCACTTGAGTTTCGAAGAGATTCTGGACGCGGCCGACGACGTGGGCATGCTGGTGGCGCTGTCGCAGCCACACTTCGGCCACTACGAGTGGAACGGTCGCGACGCCGAGCAGACGAACGGCTACGCACGCCATGCTGCGTTCTACGTGCAAGTCGCCCGGAACCACCCTTCGGTCGTGGCCTACGCGACAAGTCACAATGCTTGCGGCTACGCCGAGGACATGAACCCGGATCGGATCGACGGCATCCAGGCCCGCCGCGGTTCGTTGGCGGCACGCAACGTCGAGCGGGCTCGGCGCGCCGAAGCAATTATCCGGCGATTGGACCGCAGCCGAGTGATCTACCATCATGCTTCGGGCAACCTCGGTTCGATGCACACAATCAACTTCTACGCCAACTTTGTCCCGATTCAGGAGATGTCCGACTGGTTTGAGCATTGGTCGAGGAAGGGTGTCAAGCCCCTCTTCACGTGCGAGTACGCGGTGCCCATGCCATGGGATTGGACGATGTACCGCGGCTGGTATCGAGGACATCGCGAATTCGGCAGTGCGCGGGTACCCTGGGAGTTCTGCTTGGCCGAACGGAATGCTCAATTCTTCGGCGATCGGGCTTACCAGATCAGCGACGAGGAGAAAGAGAACCTGCGTTGGGAGGCGAAGCAGTTCCAAGCCGGCCGGCTCTGGCATCGGTGGGACTACCCTCATCAGGTCGGTTCACGTGATTTCAAGGAACGGTATCCTGTATACGCCATGTATTTTGCCGACAACTGGCCCGCGTTCCGCACGTGGCAGGTCTCGGCGATCTCGCCCTGGAACCACGGGCACTATTGGATTCTGCGCGACGGGGTGGACAAGACCCGCCGGGATTTTCCGGTTGATTGGCAACGTCTGCAGCGCCCCGGGTTCAGCCCGGATTATATCGATGAGCGGTACGAGCGCATGGACTTGGCGTTCGAACGTTCGGACTGGCTACCGACCGCGGCCGCTCAGACGCTCCTTCACACCAACGGACCGGTCTTGGGCTACATCGCAGGCAAGCGAAGCGCTTTCACAAGCAAAGACCACAACTTCTACGCCGGTGAAACCGTTGAAAAACAACTGATTGTGGTCAACAACTCGCGTCGCCGTGTGAGCTGTCGTTGCCAGTGGACGCTTCGGTTGGGGAAGGGAACAGCGCTGAGCGGCAGCGAACAGATCACGATCCCAACCGGCGAGCAGCGGCGAGTGGTAGCGAGGCTGCCGCTGCCGGAGCGGCTGCCGCCTGGCCGATACCTGCTCAACGCGACGTTCCTCTTCAATAACGGCCACACTCAGCAAGACCAATTCGAGATACACGTCCTGCCGAAGCCACGTGCGTTGCAACCGAGGATGAATGCCAAGATTGCTTTGTTCGATCCGTTGGGCCAAACGGCCAAGCTGCTGGACTCACTCGGTGTGCGGTACTCTCCTGTGGGGCCGCAGGCCGACTTAGCGGACTTCGACCTGCTCGTCATCGGGAAAAGCGCGCTGACGGTCGACGGGCCGGCGCCGGATGCCCGCCGTGTCCGCGACGGGCTCAAAGTGCTCGTCATGGAGCAGACGCCGGAAGTGCTCGAACAGCGATTCGGTTTCCGAATCGCCGTTTACGGACTGCGCTGGGTTTTCAAGCGAGTGCCGGACCACCCGTTGCTGACGGGATTGAACGAGGAGCATCTGCGCAACTGGCGCGGGGAATCAACACTCGTCCCACCGCGACTTCGCTATTGGTCCGATCCCAAGTTCAACTCCGCGCCGACGGTCCGATGGTGCGGCCTCCCCGTGACACGCTTGTGGCGGTGCGGAAACCGTGGCAATGTGGCGACCGTATTGATCGAGAAGCCCGCGTGCGGCGACTTCTTGCCCGTCCTCGACGGCGGTTACAGTCTGCAATACAGCCCGCTGTTGGAATACCGCGAAGGACGCGGTGTTGTGCTGTTCTGCCAAATGGACATAACCGGCCGAACGGAAACCGATCCAGCCGCCGAAACGCTCGCCCGCAACTTGGTCGACTTCATGGTCCGATGGCATCCTCGTCCGCATCGACGAGCCTTTTACGCCGGCGATGCAACAGGACGTCGGCACATGCTCCGAGCCGGCTTCTCGCCGGAACCTTACACTGGCCAGCTCGCGTCGGACGATGTGTTGATCGTCGGCCGCGGGGCATCGAAACAGCTAGCCGACCACACCAAGAAGATCGCCGCTTGGGTGAAACGTGGCGGTCATCTGCTCCTTCTGGGGCTCGATCAGCGCGAAGCCAACGTGATCCTGCCGATGAGAATCAAAACGGCAAACCGCGAGCATATCGCCGCCTGGTTCGAATCGTTCGGAGTCGCTTCTGCCTTGACGGGAATCTCACCGGCTGAAGTTCACAACCCCGCCCCGCGTGCCTTACCGCTCCTGGTCGATGGCGGATGCGCCTATGGAGACGGCGTGCTGGCCGAAATCCCAGGCCACAACGTCGTTTTCTGCCAATTGGTGCCGTGGGAGGTGACGCGATCCGAAGGATCCGTACCGTCGTTTGTCGTCGACCCGTCGGACGCGGCGGACGGTCACCAAAGCGCATTGGTCACAATGGGGACAGCGCCGTGGGCCCAGTTTGGGCAGAAAACTCGAGCGGGAGAGTCCGGCAAGACGTACACCTTTGCCGTGCAGGTGAAGGCCGTTGATGAACCGGTGAGGTTACGGCTCGAAGTGGAACGGGCGGCAAGCCCGTGGGACCGAGCAGTACGCGGCGAAGAGTTGCTAGTGGGCACCGAACGTTGGACCGAATTACACGTGACATTTGAAGTAAAGAAACACTACCCGGAAGGATGGTCGGCATACATTCATTGCAGCCAGGAAGGAGCACGATTCCGAGCCGATCGTTTCCGGCTTTATGAGGGGCGGTATGAACCAACGGCAAGTCGGACCGAATCCGCCGGTGGGCAGGTTGAGAATCTGTTCGCCAATGCTGGATTTGAGTCGGGCAGCGATCCGTGGTTTTTCGCGCCACGGGCTGAGCAGCGAAATCTTAAGCGAACTTATCGCCGCACTTCCTTCATGCTAGCGCGTTTGTTGGCGAATCTGGGTGTAACCAGCACGACGCCGCTGCTCGAGCGGTTTTCGAGCCCCGTTGCTCGCACGGCCGCAGCCTCTCTTCTGAACAACGGCGACTTCTCCCGTGACAGCGACCGTGACGGCGTGCCCGATGGATGGTTGTTTTCGAAAGGCACGAAACAGGCCTCTTGCCAACGGGTCCCGATGCTGGGCGATGGCGACGATTGGGCTGTGCGACTGGATTGCCCGCCAGTTGAATCGTCTCGGCCGCCCAGTGTTATGTTTGCTCAGCTTGATGTGCCGGTCCAGAAAGGCCGCTGGTATCGAATCTCGCTCAAGGCCAAGGCCGAACGGCTGGTCGCCGGCCGCGTGACCGTCACCGTGACAGACACCCGCCAATGGGAACCGCTGTTCGAATACCAGCGCTTTCAGCCAGACCGGACTTGGCAGAAGTTCGAGTTTCCGGTGCAGGCCCGCGGCACGGCGACCGAAAAAACGCGATTCC
>JAADHY010000710.1:0-7257 GCA_013151585.1 Planctomycetota bacterium | reverse complement strand
TACACCGGCCCGGGCCGGCTCTGGCTGGCCGACGTGCAATTGCGGGCGATCCCCGATCCCAGCCAAGGCCGCTGGCAGAAAGGGCTGTACCTGGACACGCCCACTGAATGGGACGACCCGTATCGCTTCTTCCGCTGGTAGCTGTTTCCCGGGGCTGTTCCCCCTGGTGAACGATCGGGCTCCCTCCTTACCCTGTCCAGGCTCGCAAAAAAGACCCGCCGAGGCCGTCCACCGAACCTCGACGGGTCGAAGCTTTCGCTCGCTTGAGTATCCCCGGCAGGATTCGAACCTGCAACCTTCGGCTCCGGAGGCCGACGCTCTATCCGATTGAGCTACGGGGACGTCCTGGATGGTGCAGAAACGCCGTGCTTGGTCTCACCCAGCCTCGACAGACCATTGTTCCGCCGCGCTATTGATTGTAAGCGAAATCCGCCGCGCGTCCAGTCTGAGCTTCTGGAACCACTTCCGCGTGCGACGAACTCAGCCGCTCAGACGAAGCCACCAAAACCCACCTCGTTCTGACTTGTCGAACGACTTCGATTTTTCAAAAAGCAGCGGCGGATTTCACCCGGAAGCTGTCCCCCTTGCTTCGCCTTTCCCGAGCCACGACCAACCTCAAGTCGGGCAGATGGATGGGCGCACGTGCTCCCGTATGGAGCTGAATACTTGGCGGTTACCCATCGGTCGCCGGCGGTCCTGGTCCTAGACTTGCGAGCCCCCTCGGAGCATGTCAGAATCATCGCGCGCCGGCCCGGATCGGGAACTGCGACGGGACGATCGCCCGGCGGAACAAGAGTGGGCCGTCGATTTCGGGCCGTCCAAGTTCGGGGGCGGCAGTGCCTTCAACGGATCCACAAGCGCCTGTTTGACGCCCGGAGACTGTAGTGCTTTGTCAATTCGAAAATTTGGGGTGGGCACCCTCGCTACAGTGTAGGATTTCCACGGTCTGGCGACCGTGGCTACCCCAAAATTCTGCTCTGACAGAGCACTAGCCAAGGGCTTGGCCCTTGTTATCCCTCCGGGTGCGCGCTGCCCAGTGGGGGACACCTGCCGGGTGTCACGGAATGAGGGGTGTCGCACTCGGCAAGTGCGACCCACTATGATCCGCGCATCCGACGCATCGCCATGGGCCAACACGGTGGCGAAGGGCCCCGCCCTCGGGATCGCCATGTCCAGAAGCGCGAATACTGTTTGCGTTTTCGAACCGATGAGTGTCTAGGAGCAGGAGACATTTCCATGGGCCTGATCGAGCAATTGTTCGGTGCTTCGCCGTTCCATCCGCTGGTCGAGCACGCAAAGAAAGTGCACGAGTGCTTGAAGCAGGTCCGACCGCTGACGGAGGCGATGGTCCGCGAAGATTACGAGGAAGTGCATCGATTGCAGGACCTGGTTTCCAAACTGGAGTACGAAGCGGACCAGATCAAGCATCGCATCCGCGAACTGCTTCCTCGCAAATTCTTTCTGCCCGTTGCGCGGGACGACCTGGATCGCTATCTGCATTGCCAGGATAATATCGCCGACGGTGTTGAGGATTTCGCCGTCATCCTTGTGATTCGTAAGACGCGAATCCATGAGGAATTGGTTCCGATTTTTTGCGAGTTCGTGGACCAAGTGACCAAGGTAGGTGAGACACTGATCAGTTGCTCTGAGGAATTAATTCCACTGGCCGAATCTTCTTTCTCAGGCGCTCAGGCCGAGAAGATTCTCGACCGAATTAGCAGCGTCGGGGAGGAAGAATGGAAGGCTGACCGAATCCAGAGACGTTTGAGCATGCAGATGTACCAAATGGAAGACGTGCTCGGACCGATCGACATCTCTTTTTATGAAAAAATGCTCCACGCGCTCAGCGACATCGCCAATGCCGCGGAAAACACGGGCGACATGCTCCGCGCTATGATCGTTAAAGGCTAACGGAATGGAGTGTTGGCTTTGGCATGGCTGCCGGGCGACACCTCTCCTCATTCCTTATGCAGCTTTTTCCAGTCCTTTATTGCAGGTTCCTCACACGTAAACGCGCAGGACGCATCCAATGGGTTGGCTTCTTTTGGCTGTAAGTGTCATCCTCGGTCTTTACATGGCGTGGGGCATCGGAGCGAACGACGTTGCCAATTCGATGGCCGACGCGGTTGGGTCCCGCTCAATCTCGATCAAAAAGGCAGTGATTGCGGCGGCGGTTTGTGAATTTGCCGGTTCGGTGCTCGTGGGAGCCCACGTCACGGACACTATCCGAAAAGGCATTGTTTCTCCGGAAGCAATGGCAGGCGATGTGCAGGCCTTTGCTCTGGGTATGTGTTGCGCTCTGTTGGCAGCGGCTTTGTGGCTCCATTTGGCTTCTTGGTGGGGCATGCCCGTCTCGACGACCCATTCCATCGTCGGCGCGGTGGCTGGGATCGGAATCGTAGCTGTCGGCTGGCACGCGATCAACATGGCGAAAATGAGCCAAATCGTGGCCAGTTGGTTCATTTCTCCGGTGGCTGGGGCGATCATGGCGTACGTCGTGTTCCGGCTCATGGTGTGGTTGATTCTGGGAAGCCAGACGCCTGTGAAGTCGGCCATTCATTCGCTTCGCGCCGTACGTCACGTTTTTGGTCGGTTTGATCATGGCGCTGGCGACGCTCTACAAAGGGCTCAAACACGTGCTCGGTGAATGGACGTGGGTCAGTGACCATGCCATCGCGCTATCAGTGGCCGTGGGGGTGCTCTCGGCGATTGCCACCCGTTGGTACCTGAAAAGCCGCTTGGCAAACGACTTTGAGAAGCCGCTGCCGACGCAACTGGACCGGGTCGAACGGATGCTGGCTCCGATCGTGGTCATTACATCGTGCTGTGTCGCGTTCTCGCACGGGGCGAACGATGTGGCGAACGCGGTCGGTCCGCTGGCCGCGGTCGTGGACATTGTCAAGCACGGAGCGGTGAAAGCCAAGGTGGAGGTTCCGTTCTGGATTCTGTGTCTCGGTGGTACGGGCATCGTCATCGGTTTGGCGACCTACGGGTACCGGGTCATGGAGACGGTGGGCAGCCGGATCACTGTTTTGACGCCCAGCCGCGGCATTGCCGCTGACGTGTCGGCTACGACGGTCGTTTTGATCTGCAGCCGGATGGGTATTCCTGTCTCGACAACTCATACGTTAGTCGGTGCGGTGCTGGGTGTAGGTATTGCTCGTGGCTTGAGCGCTGTTAATCGCAAAGTGACTGTGAATATTTTCGGCGGCTGGCTGATCACGGTGCCCGCCGCGGGCGGATTGGCCATCCTGCTGTTTCTCGTAGGGCGGATACTGTTCCTTTAGCCGAGCCCGGGGCGATGATGGCGGTCCTTGGGCTGTGGCTCCTTCGGCACGACCGGCCACGACGTGCGATTTGCTTCCCCAATTTCGAGAAGCGCCTCTCCTGAGCCGCTGCGACGGCCAAGCGACAGCCTGTGTTCCGGGAATGCCCTAAAGCCTTTGTGATGGTCATTGAGAGGGAACTGCGATGGACGATCCCCGTATCAAACAACTGGCCGAGCTGCTGGTTAATCACAGTTGCCGGCTGCAGCCCGGTCAGACGGTGCTGATTGAAGCCTTCGACCTGCCCGATCCGCTGATTATTTGCCGTCTGATTGAAGCGGCGCGAGAGCGTGGAGCCCTGGCGGTTGTCAGTTGGAAACAAAATGCGGTGCTCCGAACGCTCTATCGGCGCGCCACGCAAGAGCAAATGACCTTGATCGGTGAGCTGGAGCGGGCACGCATGGAACGGATGGACGCTTACATCGGCGTGCGTGGGGCGTCCAATAGCAACGAGTTCGCCGATGTTCCGCGCGAAAAGATGGAGCTTTACCAGAAGTATTGGTGGAAGCCGGTCCATATCGACGTGCGCGTTCCGAAGACCAAGTGGGTGGTATTGCGATATCCGACGCCTTCGATGGCTCAGTCGGCGCAGATGAGCACCGAGGCGTTTGAGGATTTCTTCTTCGACGTGTGCACCGCCGATTACGCCCAAATGGCACGCAACCAGGAGCCGCTGAAGCGGCGTATGGAACAAGCCGATCGGGTGCGCATCACCGGCCCCAATACGGAACTGGAGTTTTCGATTAAAGGCATCCCGGTGGTGCCTTGTGCCGGGCAGCGTAACATTCCAGACGGGGAGGTGTTCACTGCGCCCGTCCGTGAGAGTATCAATGGAAGGATTGCGTTTAACACGCCCTCGCTTTATCAGGGGACCGTCTTTGAAGGTGTTCGCCTGGAATTCGAAAACGGGAGGATTGTTAAAGCCGGTTGCGATAAAGGGGCCGAAAAACTAGAAGGTATTTTGGATTCGGACGAAGGGGCTCGCTATGTAGGCGAGTGGGCTTTGGGCTGCAACAACCGAATTCGGCGTCCCATGTTGGACACGCTTTTTGACGAGAAGATCGGCGGGTCTTTTCATTTAACGCCAGGAAACGCGTATGGTGAGGCGGACAACGGTAATCGCAGCAGCGTCCATTGGGATCTAGTCATGATTCAGACACCGGAGTACGGTGGCGGCGAGATTTGGTTCGACGGCGAACTGATCCGGAAGGACGGTCGCTTTGTCCCAGAAGACCTGCAAGGTTTAAACGAAGGACTGTGACGCGGACGTCCGCCCTCAGCGGAAAATCCGTCCCGCGTAGCCGACGACGCGGGATGTGTCGCCACTGGCTTCGGCTGAAGTCGTATACCCGACCGGCTCGCACTCGTGGAGCAGATCGAGCTTTTGGAGCGTCTTCAGCACGATGACGGCCGGAAGGACTCCACACATGCTGATGCGGTGCTTGCGCACGGTCTGGAAGAGCGCGTCCGGATCGAGGCGGTCCAGTTCCGCCAATGCCAGGGCGTCCAACCGGCGGGCTTCCGATTCGCTGACATAATGGCTCATGTCGGTCGAAATCAGCAGGAGCGGCTTTTCATCAAGCCCGCGCAGCAACTCGGCCAAATGCTCGGCGCACTGATCACATCGATCCAGGCTGCCGCCGCCGATCACGATGCCGATGACCCGCGTTTGAGGCGCAAGGCGGGCGATGATGGGCAATTGGACCTCGAGGGAATGTTCCTGCTGGTGGGCGGCGGCGTCCAACTGCAGTTCGGGGACCGCTTCGGCGATCCGGCGGGCCAGTTCGAAATCCGAGTCGACTTCCCGTCCCGGCAAAGACCAGCGATGGTGCGGAGCAATCGCCCAGTCCACACCCGGTGCCGTATGCTTCGGTCCGAACGCGATCACCGTGCTCGGAAACTGCACTCGTTGCAACGTCTGAGCGGCCAGTCGGCCGGAATAACGCCATCCGGCATGGGGAACCATAACGGCGTGACAAGGACGAGGTGTCACGTCAGGTTCGAGCATTTGGTCGAGCATCCGGTCGATTTCAGCGGCCGTGCCGGGATAGAACGCTCCGGCGACCGCAGGCGGCCGCACCGACGCCCCGCCCGTCGGCCGCGGAGCCGACGACAGCGTGAACTGCGGCCGGGTTGACTGAATCGCCAAGCTGTACACTGGCGCGAATTCCGGATCGGAGACCTGCGCCGCCTCGGCGGCTATCGTGAGAACATCCTCGGGACGAGACGACGCATCGAAGGCCACCCCCGAGCGGGACCGGTCAAAGACCACCAAGGCCCGACGCGACGTGTCGATTCCCTCCAGATCCGGAGAAGCCACGGTTCCGTGCATGGTGGGGTCATAGGCGATGGCGATGTCCAGCCGGTATCGGCCGCTCATCCAGCCGCGTCGCCGCACGGCATTGGCCATATCCTCGCACAACGAGAACAGCGTCGACTGCAGCGGCATGCAGTTCTTGATCGCCAGCCGCCAAACATTCAGGTCTTGTCGGGCCTCTGGCATCGACGCCATCACGATCACGCCATTGACGTTGGCATCGGAGACGCCTTCGCAGTAGTAAAGAGGCGTCGCTCCGCGGAGCATCGCGGCGATGTTGTCGCGGCAGTATTGAGTGTAACGCTGCAATTCGCCGTCGCTCAGAAGCCGTCGGGTGGCCGTCGCTTCTGGTGGAGCCTCGACCCGCCCGCGAATGACTTCGCCCTGGAACCGGTACAGAATCGTGTCATCCTCGCGCCACGCCGATGTCGGCAATCCCGCCTTCACGCAGACCTGCTCCAAAAACTGCCGAGAGTCCCATCCGTGATCGACCGGAACGCCAGGCAAAAGCAATCCGCGATTGGCCCCGCGAATGATCTGGAGTCCATGCCTTCCGACCGTGACGGCCTGCACCCGATCTTCCCCACGCTCGCGAATCAGCTCCGGCGCAAACAGCAACCAGACTTCCATGTCCAGATAAGGCAGCTCGCTGGGCGAGATAGGTGGAAAACGCGGATCGCTGGTCGCTGTGCGGTGGGCGGCCTCTTGAAGGGCCTCTTGCAACGGCATCGAGCGGCCGAAATTGCCGCAGCAGGACCGCAACTGGCCGCGGCGCTTCAAACTGACGAAGGTGCCCGAGACCGGTACCCGAGCGACCCCAGCCGCTTCCAGGTCCGGCGGATTCGGACGCTCCTTGCACGCGGCCGCCCGCACGTACTCTGCGGCCGCCCGCAGAACGACCTGCTTCTGTTCCTCGCTCAACTCGACCTGCGTCGGGGCATCGTTGGACATGGTCGCGGTCCCTCCGCTGGATGAAGACTTCGGGTTCCCGGATCCGGACGGAGATGACTGGGGCGGCTGAGACTGACTTTTCAACATCTCGGTCGCCTGCCGCAACGCCTCCGCCGTGACTTCCCAGTCCTGTTCCCGCTTATCGTGTTCCCGCTTCCGGGCAAACTGTCGCATGTCGACGGGCATTCGTTTGCTGCCCCAGTCGCCGGGCCGGTCTTCGAATCGGCCGGGGATGACCTCGCCGCACCAACGACATCGATTGCCGTTCAGGGCATACGTGCCGAGGACGTACCGGTTCCGCTCGATCACCAACTTGCCGCAGGAGCCGCAATAGGTGCTTTCTCGCTCGACGTCGTAGACGTTTCCCACATAGGCGTAACGAATGCCGGCGTCCAGCGCGATCTGGCGCGCGGCGACCAGCGTCGAATGCGGCGTCGGCGGACGGTCCCGCATGCGAAAATCCGGATGAAACGCCGTGAAGTGGACCGGTACGTCATCGCCAAGGTTCTCGAGAATCCAGTCGCACAGCCTCCGCAACTCGTCCGGACTGTCGTTGGCATCGGGAATGACCAAGTTGGTGATCTCGAACCAGACGTCCGTTTCGTGCTTCAGCCACCGGAGCGTGTCCAAGACCGGCTGCAGGTGCGAGCCCGTCAGCTCATA
>JAADHY010000141.1 GCA_013151585.1 Planctomycetota bacterium | reverse complement strand
GGGCGGTAAGTCGGTGATACGCGTGATATCCAAGTCGCCGAACTGCGTGAGACAGAGACTGCGCGGGATCGGCGTGGCGGTCATCACGAGCACGTGCGGTGACTGGTTCTCTCGCGAGAAATGGGCCCGCTGGGCAACCCCGAACTTGTGCTGTTCATCGATGACGGCCAGCCCCAACTTGTGAAAGACCACGTCCTGCTGGATGACCGCATGCGTGCCGACCACTAGCTGAACCTCGCCGGTGCGAATCGCCTCCAGCGCCTCGCGCCGACGAGCCGGCGTAAGCGACCCGGTCAGGAGCAGCCGATTGACTCGGCTGTAAGCCAACAAGCGTTCGAGGGTCTGCCAGTGCTGGCTGGCCAGGACTTCGGTCGGCGCCATCAGCGTGGCCTGATAGCCCGCCGCCACAGCGACCAGCATGGCATAGAGGGCCACGGCCGTCTTGCCCGCGCCGACCTCGGCCTGGAGCAGCCGGTGCATGGCTTGGCCGGACGCCAAGTCCCGAGTGATCTCCTCGACCGCCTGGTTCTGGCCCGGCGTGAATTCGAACGGAAAGAGCCGGCGGATGCGGGCATCGATCTTGGCCGTCGTCGTCAGCACCGGCGCGACCTTGTCCCGCTTCCACGCGCGGCGGCGCATCGCGAGTCCAAGCTGAAACTCCAGCAGGTCGTCAAAGACGATCCGATGCCGGCCGCGACGATACTCCTCCAAGCTCGTCGGGCAATGCACCGCTCGGATCGCTTCCCGCAGATGCGGAAGCCGGAACTGGCGTCGAAACTCAGCCGGAAGACAATCCACCACGAACTGACCGAACCGCTCGACCGCCCCCCGGGTAATCCGGCGCAGGTCGTGCATCCGGAGCCCCTCGGTCAGACCATATCGCGGTAAGACCTGCATCGGCTCGGATTCGTCCTGCCCGATCCACTGCACGTGCGGGTTGTTAAATTCCCACCGCCCCGCATGCCGTTTCGGCTTGCCCGAAAAGAGGACCACGTCCCCCTGCCGGAATTTCTTGAACATCCACGGCTGATTGAACCACGTGCCACGAACGAACTGGCCCTCGCAGTCGATCAAGACGGCCGTTAAGCTCCGACCTCCGGTCAGCTCGCGAATGTCTCGATCCACCACCACGCCGCGTACCGTCTGCACACGGTCGGGCTCCAGCTCGCGCGGCTGCCGGAGTTTGCTCAGGTCCAAAACATCGCGTGGCAAATACCACAGAACATCCTCGACAGTCCGAATACCGAGCCGCGCCAGCAACTCGGCCCGAGCTGGTCCGACGCCGGGAACGAATTGTACAGCGGTTTGAAGAGGGTCTTCGTTCATGGTGAAACGCTCATGGCGCGATGTCGCCCGTCCCGAATCGGGGCCGTGCAGCAGCCAGCCGGACGCCCAAATGAGCTTTTTTCTCCCGGTCTCCTTTCACCCCGGCAGTCGTTGGTTTCCAGCCGGGCGCTCCCTACAATTGGTCCCCTACAATTTGACCCCGAAACACGGTCCCGACAAGGCCACCGGTCAGAGCTGAGCGAAAGCAAACTCAATGACAACGCCTCAAATGGTCCGCGGCGTCTGTTTCGACCTCGACGGCACGCTGTTGGACACCTTGCATGATATCGCAGACGCCGCCAACTCGGTGCTTCGGCAATACAGTTGCCCGCCCCATCCGGTCGACGCCTACCGGCTGATGATCGGCGACGGAGTCAACGTGCTGTTTCAACGGGCTTTGCCGCCCGATCGGCAGGATCCGGAACTGATCCAGCAATGCGCCGATGGGTTCCGTCGAGCCTACGCAGAATGTTGGAACGTTCACACGAAGCCGTATCCCGGCATACCGGAGCTGCTCGATGCGTTGACCCGTCGAGGGTTGAAGCTGGCCGTGCTCTCCAACAAGCCTCATAAGCACACGCGCGATTGCGTCGCCGCTTACCTGAGTCGATGGCGTTTCGAAACCGTGCTCGGCCAGAGGGACGACGTGCCGCGGAAACCCGATCCGGCCGGAGCGCATGAGGCGGCGGCGGAGATGGGTTTGCCGCCCGAACAGATTCTGTACTTGGGCGACACGGCCGTCGACATGCAGACGGCGCGGGCGGCGGGAATGTTTCCCGTCGGAGCGCTCTGGGGCTACCGTTCGGCAGAAGAGCTTCGGCAAGCCGGCGCCGAAGTCTTGATTGACCGGCCGTCCGAACTGCTGAACTTGCTCGATCGGAGCGAATTCGACCGATCGGTCTGATCCGACCCAAACGCCCGGTTCGCAGATGCCGCGGCGGCGAGGCTCGACTGCGAAAGGCCGTTACGGCAAGAACCCCCGTTCGCGCAGTTCTTGGATGTTTCCCGGAGCGCTGGCCAGAATGCGCTCGGTGGCGTACTTGATCAAAGCGACGCTTGCCAGGTGTTCTGGAGCCGTCAGAATGGCCACGCGATCTTCCTCTTCGGCGTCGAGCTGCTGATTCAATTTCGAGACAGCCTCTTCCAGACTGTCAGTGACGATGCGTTCCGGTCCGCTTTCGTTGGCGAGCCTGAGATTCGAGAAGGCGGCCGTGCGTTCGAGCAGAAAGTCGACGATCGCCTCACCCTCATCACCGAGGAAAAAATTGTCGAACACCGGATGGCCCGATTCCGGAGTGATGATTAATGGCCGGGTGATTCGGATGTCTCCTTGGCGGATCGAGACGGTCTGTTTCGGGGCCGATCGTTCGCACACCAAGTAGTAGGACAAAACGCTCTCGCCGAACGTAAAAAGCGTATAGTGAACCGGCCGCACGATTTGAACGGCGTCCCAGGCCTCGCGAATTCTCCGTTCATCATCAAACGGATCGAGCGACATAGTTGGGATGTCTCGCAAAACGGAGTGATGGAGAGTTTTTCCTCGATCGAGGATGACCGACACGGCAGCGCGCTGACCACACGCTGCTCGGTCCTGTGGACCTGACGAAGACCTGACGAAAACAAAGTCGTCACGGTAAGGGAGCCTCGGAGCCCATTCAACGAGCACAGGTCGTCTCCCAGAGGAAGTATAGCGGGGAGCCTTTCGGGCGGAAACACTGGCTCGGGCGTCCCCGCTCCAGACCGACACGGCCGCTTCGTTTTCGAGAGCTCACACCTTGACTTCACGATGCTGCGCTAGCTTGAGCAAACCAAACGGCCCGTGTATGTTACACGCCACTTTCCATCAGCGCTCTGGGATTGCAGCGGAGTCGGTACGGGCGGAGGCAACGCGCCGTCGCTGCCGAGGCCGGTCGGGCCGCGCCAGCGGTCCTTCCGGTGCCCGTGTGATCGCGAGGGCTCCGCCGACGTGCCATCAGTTAAATCATTGTATCGCAACAAGTTACGAAACAATTTCCCCATTGGGGTGTACGAAAAGCCGTTTCCAGAACTTTTCGAACCGAGGGAGCACATTATGGCGACAGGCAGCGTGGCTGAAAGGGTTTCGGAAGCAATGGCTGAATCGGTGCTGATCCGCACCGTCGAATCGGTCCGGCAAGACGGCGGCGTTCAGGTCGCGTTGGGAGGGGCATCTGTCCGCCCGTTGACCGATGCCGAAATCGAACAGCTCGAGCGGCAAGGGAACGTGTGCGATGATTGGTCGAAGGTCCGAGTAGCGGACGGTTTCGACCCGGCGCGCGTGTGTCGGTCCCGCTTTCACGGAGACGTGGTGCTGGGAGCCTTCGCCGGTCAATGCTCCGTGGGCGGCGCCGAACTGCCGACCGGAATCGTCAACAGCACGCTGGTCGATGCTGTCGTCGGCAACGAGGCGCTGATCCAGGACGTCCGGCTGTTGGCGAAGTATGTCGTCGGCCCAGAGGCGGTTTTGATCAACTGCGGCTCGGTCATTTGCGATGGTCAGACGCAGTTCGGCAACGGCCAGGAGCTGGAAGTCGGCATCGAAACTGGCGGCCGGGAGGTGGCCGTCTTTGCCGAACTGGATGTCGAAGTCGCCGCGGAGGTCGCCCGGCTGCGGGCTGCGCCGGAGCAGCTCGAGGCCTATCAGGCGGCCGTGAAACAGTACGCCGAACGAGCGACGTGCGACCGAGGCATCATCTGCCAGAAGGCTCTGATCCGTGATACCGCGCAGGTTCGCAACAGCTTCATCGGCGCCGGCGCGAAGATCGACGGAGCGACCGTGGTGGCCAACTCCACGCTGCTCAGCGAACCGGACGAGCCGGCTGAAGTCTTGAGTGGAGCCTGCGTCACCGATTCGGTTCTGCAATGGGGCTGCGAAGCGGCCAGTATGGCGATCATCGATCGGTCGGTCATGACCGAGCACTCCCACGCCGAGCGGCATGGCAAGGTGACCGCCTGCATCGTCGGTCCGAATACGGGAATCGCTGAAGGCGAAGCCACGGCCTGCTTGCTGGGGCCATTTGTCGGTTTCCACCACCAGGCTCTGCTGATCGCCGCCTATTGGCCTGAGGGAAAGGGGAATATCGGCTACGGAGCCAACGTCGGCTCGAACCACACCTCGAAGGCCCCCGACCAGGAACTGTGGCCCGGCGAGGGGCTGTTCTTGGGGCTGGGTGTGAACGTCAAGTTCCCGGCCGACTTCAGCAAGGCCCCGTACTCGATCCTGGCCAGTGGCGTAACGACGTTACCGCAGCGAGTCACCTTCCCCTTCTCGCTGATCAACAGCCCGGCGGAAGTGATCGATGGAATCTCGCCCGCGTACAACGAGATCATCCCCGGCTGGGTGCTCAGCAACAACATCTATACGCTGAAACGGAACGAAGGGAAGTACGAGGCCCGGAACAAGGCCCGGCGGACGAAGTTCAACTTCAGCGTTTTCCGGCCGGACACGGTCGAGTTGATGCTGGATGCCTGCCGCCGGCTGGAAGCGGTGAAAGAAACGAAGCCTGTCTACACAGACCGGGACATCCCCGGACTGGGCAAGAACTACATGAGAGAGGCCGTCCGTCAGCCGGCGATCGATGCCTACCGCTTCTACCTCCGCTACTACGCTCTGATGGCACTCATGAACCGCGTCAAGGCGTTGCTGGATGGCCAAGCGGAGGGCTCGGTGGCCGAGGTGCTGGACAAGGCGTCCGAGGACGAGGTGTGGGAATCGCAGCGGCGGCTGCTGACCGAGGAGCTCGGCGTCAGTGACGTCCGGGCGGCCCTCCAGGAACTGCCGGACATGCTGCAAAAGATCGCCAAGGACGTGGAAGAATCGAAAGCCAAAGACGATCGCCGCGGGGCGAAGATCATCGAGGACTACAACATCGTTCACACGCCCGCGTCGGAAGACAGCTTTGTCAAAAAGACGTACGCGGCCACGGCCGAGCAGATTGAACAGATCAATGCGTTGATCAGCCGGCTCTCCTGAGCGATCTTGATCGGGCAAGTACTTTGCGGACCGAAAACGCGGGAAAAGAAACCTCGCAGCCGTCCGTTGGATAGTGGCGCGACTCGGTCCGGAAGCAAGCGGCGGATGAACGACTGAAGGGGACGCGTGTCCGGACGCGTCCCTTTTTTCGTGCAATTGCGTTCCGACGGTGTCTGTCAAAACGTGTAGGCCCCGGCGAACTCAAAATGCACAGCTTCCCCTTGCGGCATTCCGGCGAAGTGAGTCTTCCACCAACGGATTTCGAAGCCGAGGTTCAAGTGAGACGTGACGTCGTGAGTCGCGTTCACGTAAAGGTATTGGTTGTAGGTGCGGGCTCCAGGAAAGTTAGCTCGGGGATCATCGACGGACCAGCCGCAATAGGAATGCCAGCGCGGCGTCCAGTGGTGGTACAGTTCGACCCAGCCGCCATAGGTCCGGATCGGCTGGCGGGTGATCGGGTCCACGCCCTGGAGGATGCCGCCGAGGAAGGTGCTGAGGTCGTCGCCGAAGAAGAACTCGCCGCGAACTCCGGTGCGTTCCGTCAGAGGAATCTGCGCGTCGAGGTTGAACGACCAGGTCAGGATACGGGCGTCGTCTTCGGGCGGAAGGTTCAGGGGCGGCGGGGCGGCCGTCGTGAAATCAAAGCCCTGCTGTCCCACGTGTCCGCCTAGGCCGATGACCGCCGCGGGCGCGTCGGGCGAGAGAGCGAAAAGGTCGGCAAGCGTGAAGGCTACCCGCCCTTCCAGAATGGGCCAACTGGTCGACTCCGGCTCGACCCCTTGCGCCGTGCGGAAATCGCTGACGATGTTTTGAGCGATGGCCGCCTGAATCAAACAGCCAACGTTCTCGGAAAAGTCGATTTCTTGTTCCCAGCGGATCTGCATGCGCCGGTAGCCGATGTTGCCAGCGGCCCACCCCACGGAATAGTTTAGCGAGTTCGGAAACAGCGGCGAGAAGATGTCGTCCGTCTGCCCAGCCAACAGACGCCAGTGATCCCCGACCAGCTCGCCGAAGGCGTGCCGCAACAATACGCCGGGCTTGTTTTCCACGACGAATGATCCGTGAAAGTCAATCTCGACCCGCCCTCGAAGCTGCGCGTCTCCGAACGCGGACACATTGAGGCTTTCCAGTTGAAGGCCGATCCGTGTCCGACGCGTATCGATTTCGAACGTCGGCTCGCCCTCGTCGGCCGAGGACGCCACCCAAAGCACGTACGGCCCGGGAGACGCCCGGGACGTGTCGTAACGAGCGCTGCCCCAAAGAATCCCGTACGGGATGATCCGGTGGTCTCCCTTGACCCACGCGATCGTCCCGGACGGACTGGCTGGCCCCGCTTGACCGAAAGCGAAGTCAGCGGTGTACACCGCAGGAGCAACGACGGAATCAGGGTCGTCTGGAAATGACGCCCGCAAAACGGATGAATTGGTGTGAGCCGGCGGACTGGCCTGCTGGACTGTCGGGGCTGCTCCGTCGCCGAAAGGGCCCTCCCCGGGTCGGTTCGTCTCGGTTGAGCTTAAAGAGGCTGGAACGGGCTTGGCCTCGCCGGGGCACGCCCCTCCGCCAAGAACGGCCAAGAAAACGGCAACGGCCTCAATCCCTTTTCGCACTGCGCCAAGCCGCATTTGTGGGTAAAACTCGTGAGCAATCCTTGAAGCGAAGTCCCCGAACGGGCGCGCAGCGGGAGCCCACCGACGGTTCAACCCACGGCGACTCGCCACACCCCCCCGGTCTGTCCCACTCCTAGTATCGGCACAATCGATACAGATTCTTTTCCCGTTATGACCGATAAAACCCGCCGAATCGGAACGGGTGCCCGGCGTTGAACGAGGCCGGAGACGTGCACCGCCTGCGGTGCGGAAAACAAACTGGAGACAAACAGGTGGCCTCACGCCCACTCTTTTCCGCTTCAGATGGATTTCGATGCCCTCGAAATGTGCTCTTGAAAAAGGGCGCGGACGAAGGGAACAATGCACTACGGAGAATTGGTTTCCGTGGGATCAAGCCTGAACGATGCTTTGTTTCTTGAAACACGGTGCGCGGCTGCCGGAGTTCGCCGCCTGCGTGAGAGAGGGAGAAGAACCATGTCTCGGCTAGTGCTATTGGCGCTCGTGATGGGAGTAGCGATCGGTTGTCAGGATTTTCAGGAAGCGATGGAGGGCGGCGGACAGCGCAAGCCGACGGCTCCCGGGGGAATCGCGTCGGTCGATGACGTCGAAGCGGTCGGCAATGCGGCCGGCGGCGGTCGGGCATCGTCAGCGACCGGCAAAGCAGCGCCCGCGCGGTCGGAACATCAGACGGCCTCGCCGAAGGAATCCGCGCAGCCATCAAGGCCTTCCGCCAAATCGGCGGCGACCGAGAAAACTGCCGCGAAGCGCCGTTCCGAAAGCCCTCGGTCCGCTTCGAAGCCGGTAGCTCAGCAGGCTCCGAAAGCCACGAAGTCGAGGCAATCGATCATCGGCAAGACGACGGCCAAAGTGGTCGATGCTCAAAAGGCCCTCAAGAATCCCAAAATCGTGGTCATCGAGAATCGCCTGAAGACGACTGACCCGCTGACGGTCGCCGCCTCGGCCTACGTCTCGATGGCCGCCCGAGCGAGCACGTTCGGCTTTCAACGCGCTCTGCAACTTTTCAAAGCCACGAACGGCCGGAACCCGACCTACCAGGAATTCGTCAAAATGATGAAAGAGAACCGGGTCGAGTTTGCGGCACTGCCGCCGTATCAGATGTACGGCTATGACGCCAAAACGGGCGGCATTGTGATCCTTGAGGACAAAGCGAAGAAGATTCAGCTCTACAAGAAGCACGGCATCCCGATCGAGCCGCAAGACAAGAAATACGAATAATCGGCGTCGCCGTTGGGAGGGACGACTTCGTGGCGGCCTCGCGTCCGAGCGGCGTCGTTGGTACGCCGTATGCAGCATTAGGCCTTCGCACGCGTTTTCACAGGAATACCCAGTCCGGCGACGTGAATTGTTGCCCCTCGGCAACATCGCGTGTTTCCAAAAGTCGACAGCCAGCGGGCTTGGACGGATGAGGTGCACTATGCAGCGGACGACGAAAAGAAAAAACCGGTGGAAGAGGCCGGTCTGGTGGGCCGCTGCGTTCTGCCTGTTTTTCGCTCTGGCCTCATCGGCGTCTGCCGAAGACTGGATGTTCCGCCGATCGTACTTCAGCCACGTCCCACGGGCCGGAGAAAAAGTCGACTACCCGGTTCCCGAAAGCCGTTCGGCCTATCGACGGGCCTACGTAGGCCGCGGATGGGGCTTCTCGGCCCGCAGCACGTACCGCTTCAACACGATCTATCTTCGCAGCGGAACCAGCTCGGATGTGACCATCCTCCGAAACTACCATTTTGAACTTCGGCCCTGGGGATGGTGAGCCCCCGGCACCGCTCGGTCTCTTTGGTTGGAATGCGCGTCGCCGTGTCTTGACAGACCAGAAACTTCCAACGGCGTCCCCGGGTCCTCCATTCAGTGTAGCGCGAAGATATTCCGGTATGGCTCGCCGGTGATGACGTTAAGTCGCTGGATGCGTATCACTCTCCATTGGCCGTCTTCCAATTGCCAGGTCAGAAGCCAGCGCGTCGGTTCGTAATGGGTACTCCCGTCCGGAAGGACGAACGTGCCGTTGGCGCGGAAATGCGAAAGGGCCCGAGTGCCGTTCGCCCGCAGTGTTACTTGCACGTCGGTGATCCGCAGGTCCCCCTCGACGCGGACAAACTGCAGTCCGCGCCAGGCCAACCCGCGCAGCTCCGGCGCATGCAGTGAGATAAAGCTCAAAGTTTTCAAATGGTCATCGCCGGGGAAAGCGCTGCCGAGGTCGTAAAGAGCCGATTCATTCTGCACCGCCCACGCCAAATTGTGCACTGCCGCCTCGACCCGCTCCCGCTCGGTCACAATCGACCGCTCCACGATCCAAACCAGCAGGGCTGCGAAGACGGAAGCGATCATGCCCGTCAAATAGCCGGTCCGTTGCTGCGACTTCCAGCCAATCAAGCAGCCGACAAACGCCAGAGCGCACAGAAAAACCGGCGGCCAAGGTGTTTCGGTAAACCACATCAGCAGAGGTCCTTTGCAGTATCCGGCGTTTCTCCAAAGCTCCGACCATCGGCAAGCCGTCGCCCCGCCGGTGATCCCCCTCGAATAGTGTACGGCTCGCAACTTCGGGCAACAACCTCGGTCCGAGAGTCCACGCGCAGAAGTCGCGGTCGAGAGGTGCCAAAACGCCACAACAAAGAGACGGCCGATGTCGCAATCCTTTTCGCGTCTCGCCGGCCGGCCGCTACGACCGTCGCGTGTCTTCCTTGAGCTCTGCCGTTTTCTGTTCCGGCACTTCCCTGGCGGCGGTACATTCCGAGTGGTTGGCATCCGCTTTCGAACGGAGCCGGAGCCAGTGGATCAGCAAGATCACGCCGGAGACCGTAAGCATGCCGGCCAGGACCATCAACTCGTAGCGGTGGACTTCCGCCATCACGCTTTCCAGGGCCATTCCCAAGCTGTATCCGATCGCGGGAATGCAGATGGCCCAGACCATCGCTCCCAGGCCGTTGAACGTAAGGAATCGCCTCGTGGCGACGCCCGCGCTGCCGAGCGCCAAAGGCGAGATCGTGCGGAAGCCGTACAGGAACCGCGAGCCGAAGATGTACAAGTTTTGAAATCGTCCCAGCAACCGCCAGACCCGCTTGACGGCTCGCCGCAGCCGAGGCCATCGGTCCAGGATTCGGGCTCCGTAACGGCGGCCGATCTGGAACAGCGTCTGGTCGGCAAAGAACGTTCCGATGAAGGAAATCAAAGCGACGTACGCAAAGTCCAGATATCCACGCCGAGCCAGGAAGCCTGCCAGGATCACGATCGTCTCGCCTTCCAGCAGAGTTCCAATGAGCAGGATCAGATACCCGTACTCCTTGACAAGCTCTTCCCAATGCATGCGGTGGTTCCAGCGGAGCGTTCTGTTCGGCCGACGGCCGCGCGAGGCACTGGTCCGTTGCCGGCAGGGCCCTGTTGCAGAAAGGCCAGTTCCCGGGATATCCCAAAGGCCGATCCGTGGCCACGGCGGCAGCCCCCATGACCGACTCGCTCCTTTTTCAAGCCCTTTTCCCGGCACTGCAGTGGGACCGAAGCGCAAAGCTTCCGAATCGACACCGCACACGATAGCATTCCGAGAAAGGAGCCGGCAGAAGCGACGGTCGCCCGATCGGGAATTTCGCCGGCCATCCAGATCGCCGCCATTATACAGTTTGTGATCGAGGTGGCGAGTTTGGCGGCGAGAGGTTGAAGTTGGAAAAGCGATGGATTCGGCAATCGACCTGTCGGTACCCGCCTTTCAGCCCGCCCGAAGCCGCCCCCGCGGCTGCATCAATCCTCTTGCACGAAGTTCGAAGTTCCTTGCGCAATGTCACTGACAGACGCGAATCCAGGCCGGGTCTTCGCCGTCGTACCGGCGGCGGGGCACAGCCGTCGGATGGGTCGGCCGAAATTGCTGCTCCCCGCTGGCGGTCGGCCGGTCATTGCGCGGTTGATCCGGGCCCTGAAACAGCCGCAGGTTCAGGCCGTGGTCGTTGTGCTGCGCACCGAGGCCGAACGACTCCGTCGATTGGTGCAGCAATGCGGAGCCATAGTGGTCACACCGGCTTCCCCGCCACTGTCGATGCGCCACAGCGTCCAGGCGGCGTTAGACGAAATCCATCACCGCTACGCCCCAGCGCCCGAAGACGGATGGCTGTTGTCTCCGGCCGACCATTCTGGGATTGAGCCGCAAACCGTTCGAAAACTGCTGCATCGTTGGCAGCGAAGCAACTGTGACGTTCTGGTTCCGACTTGGCGAGGTCGTCGAGGCCACCCAAGCCTGTTTCGTTGGACCTTGGCCGAGCGGGTGCCCGCGATCCCGGCCGACTGCGGACTGAACTGGCTGATCCGCACGGTGGCCACACGGATCGAAGAGGTTCCCGTGTCTGATCCCTGGGTGGTCCAAGATCTGGATACACCGGCCGAGTACGAACGTCTGCGCCGGAAATGGGCGACTCGGACGACCAACTGAGAATTTGCCTTGCCCATCAGTTGGCAAAGTCGATAATGGAGAACGGTCGAGCATCGCAGAAGCAAGTGGACGGGAGAACGGAAGGTCGGAGCGGCAATTTGGTGATTGCCGACGGCGCGCGGGGCGCGCCAATGCGCGGAAGGAGGCAGGGATGAGGCGCGTACTGGCTTTGGTTTTGGCCGGGGGACGCGGCACGCGACTGGAACCATTGACGAGGGATCGGGCCAAACCCGCCGTCCCATTCGGCGGGGCTTACCGCATCATCGACTTCACACTGTCGAACTGCATCAACAGCGGCCTGAGACGGATTCTGGTTCTGACTCAATACAAAGCGGCCAGCCTGGATCGCCACATCAATCTGGGCTGGCGATTCTTGTGTCGTGAGTTAGACGAGTTCATCGACATTCTGCCGCCGCAACAACGCATCGACGACCATTGGTATCAGGGCACGGCCGACGCGGTCTATCAGAACATCTACACCATCGAGAAGACTCGTCCCGAGTACATCCTGATCCTCTCGGGAGACCATATCTACAAGATGGACTACTCCGAGATGATCCAAGACCACATCGACTCGGGGGCGGACGCGACAATCGGATGCATTCCGGTGCCGGTAGAAAAAGGCTCTGAGTTCGGCATCATGGAGATCGACGAGTCGCGCCGGATCGTGAACTTTGTGGAGAAGCCGCGACTGCCGACCCCCATGCCCGACGACCCGCAGCGCTGCTTGGCGTCGATGGGCATCTATGTGTTCAACGCGCCGTTCTTGTTCGAGCAATTGTGTCGCGATGCCACCGTGCCCGGCAGCTCCCACGACTTCGGCAAAGACATTATTCCGTCGATCGTGCAGACGCACAACGTCCGAGCTTTCCCCTTCCGCGACAAGAACACAGGGGATGGGCGGTACTGGCGCGACGTGGGAACGTTGGACGCCTATTACGAAGCCAATATGGACCTGGTCGAGGTCCGTCCCGAGTTAAACCTTTACGATCCGGCGTGGCCGATCCGGACCTATCACCCGCTGGCTCCTCCGCCAAAGTTCGTGTTTGCCCAGATGGACAGCCCCCATCCTCGTGTCGGCCACGCACTGGACAGTATGGTTTGCGCAGGATGCATCATCTCCGGCGGACGGGTGCAGCGGTCGATCTTGTCGCCCTACGTGCGAGTCAACAGTTGGGCCACTGTGGATGATTCCATCCTTTTCGCCGGTGTCGAAGTGGGTCGGCACGCCCGCATTCGCCGGGCCATCATTGACAAAGGCGTGCGGATTCCCGAAGGGATGGAAATCGGATATGACCTCGAGCGGGACAAATCCCGCGGTTTCACGCTGACGAAGTCTGGCGTCGTTGTGATCGGCCGCGTCGACAATCTGGAAGAGTTGGATCGGGCGGCTCAGACCGTTCAGCCGTTCGTCGGCGCCGAATCAGAGGAAAAGGCTCGGCCGGCGTGAAGCCAGCAGTTCCCTCTCACCGGGGCCGGTTGGAAGACGTGTCGGCGCAAAAAAACCCGGAAGTAGTAGGTCCTAGGGGGGCGGAGGACTCTGACCACTTCCGGGAGGCGATTAGCTTTACCCGTTTGGGTAGCGAACGATACGAATTTCGCCCGATTGAGTCAACACCGGTTTGGCGAAATTCCGGCGGACGAATCCTGGCTATTTGTTCCGTATTTCCCGGCAGGTTCTGGTGCCCGCCCCCTGACCTATCTCTTTTCTAGGCAAAGGATTGCACCGTTTTCCAGGGACGCGACGACGCGCCCGCGATGGTCCACAGCCAATCCGCCTTTGACCACCAAAGCGGGCAGCGCCCGGTGCCACGCCTCTTTGCCGCTTTGCAGATCATAGGCCACCAGAAAGGTGGCCTGCCGATCTTTCGGCTCATGGCCAGCCGCCAGCAGCACGGTGGGCCCAACGATGAAACTGGTAAAGCGGCGGCCGGAGCGATCCTCCCAGAGCGGAGGCGACGGCCGCTTCGGGCGTTTCCACAGCCAACGAGACGCGGGCTTCGGCGGCTTCCGCTTTCCCGGCGGCAGCGGCTTCAACCGAGCGAGGTTGCTGAAGCGGCTGCCTTCGTAGCTGGCGTCGTAGACCAGCAGGCTGCGATCGGGCAGCGTGAGATCCAGTGACAGGTACGTCCCGTATTTCGGGTAGTACGCATAGAAGGCCGTCTGGAACTGCGCGGAGACGCCTTCTTTCGGCGGGTTGAGACACCGGCCGGTTTTCAGGTCGAAGCGGGCAAACTCGCAAACGCCTCCGCCCAGGAAACGTAGCTCGCCGTCGGCGATGAAAAGATTGCCTTGCAGACTGACGCCTCGATTGCTTTTCGGAGCCAGCCGGCCGGACCGATCGTTCTTCCACTTCAGTTTTCCGGTCACCGCGTCCAGCGCGACGACGTAGGTGCCATCGTAGTGAGCGATCCCCGCGGCCGCGTACACGGTGCCGTCTTGGACGACCACGCCACCTGCGACCGGCCAGGTCGAAATGAGTTTGCCGTAGACGGGAATGCGCCGTTGTCCGGGAGCGACCCGATAGGACCACAACAACCGTCCCGTGGCCGCTTCGAAAGCGTAGACCCGGCCGTCGGCCGAGCCGACAAAAACCCGGCCGTCGGCAAAAGCGGGCGGGTAGTAGATTGGGCCGCCCGTATAGGCTTTCCATCGCAGCTTTCCGTCCGCTGTAATCGCGTAGACCTGTCCACTGCGATCCGCCACAAAAACCAGATCGCCAACAGCGATGGGCGCCGTCGGCATCGCTCCTTGAATCGAGAACGCCC
>JAADHY010000316.1 GCA_013151585.1 Planctomycetota bacterium | reverse complement strand
CGCGTTCGTGCGCCGAGCGCCCGGCACGGGCTTTTCCCACAGCTTCAGCCCGTTGTAAGCGTCGTAAGCCATGACCAGCTCTTCGCCCTGAATAAAGAGGCGTCCGTTGACGGCCAGCGGTGCGGCGGCTCGGTAGTGCCGGTTGAAGATACGTTTCGGTCCCGGGCGGCCAAACCACAGAACTTGAAGCGGTGCCCGGACGATCCGATCGTCGCTGCAAGCGGTGTTTCCCGGCTCGGCGTACTGGTGAGTCCAGTTGCCCGCTCCGGGAAGAGGTCCGCGGCGGAACGTGATCCAGACCCCGCCNNNNCAGGCCGGCCTGGTCCACCCAGTTCCGGGCGGCTTTAGTCGTCAGACGAACCGTCCGGTCGACCGCCGTCGCCGGCTGCCCGAGGCAGAGCGTGCCTCCGAGCGGTTTGAGCATCCGGACGACTTCATCGACGTTGGCCGGCAGCGTGCCGGCGAGCAATGTTGTTTCCGAAATGATCAGGTTGGCGAAGTAATCCGCGTACGGCACGCGGTCGAGCGGCCATTGCTCCACACAAACTCGCGTCCCGTAAAGGCCCGCCGCGTCCAGGGTCTTGCGCGCCGCCGAAACCTTCTCGGCGTCGGGATCGACGGCATAGATGGTCAAGTCAGTGAGAGCGGCCAATTCCAAAGCGAGTTGTCCGGTCTCGATCCCCAGCATCAAGCAGTAACCTCGTCGGATACCGGTCCGCCGGAGAATCTCCTCGGCCGCCGCTCGACAGATGACGGCCTGATCGCCCTTTGCAGGGGCTTCCGTGATCGGATCGGTCACGCGGCCCCGTTGAGGCGAGCCGGCCGGTCCGAAACAATAGATCGCCCCGGTATCGGTGCTGACAAACAACCGACCGGACGCCGCGGCCAGGCCTTTCGCCCGTCCGTCGACTTCCGCCGCCCATACCCGCTCGCCGGAACCGGCGGCCACGGCTTCAACCTCGCCCGGGCCGCCGGCGAACAGAGTGCGACCTGCCAGGATGAACGCATCACTGTTCGAACATTTCCGCCGCCAGGTCATTGCAGAGCCCATCGCGGCTTCTGCTTCGCGAATCTGGTCCTTCACCTTCTTTAGATTCGCTTCGAGTTTGGTGACCAAGGCCTGAGCCGACTCGACGGCCTTCTCGGCGGCGGCCACGGTCTTGCGGAGCGCGTCGCACTGCGAGCGAAGCCGAGTCGTTTGCGCAGCGTTCGCCTTCGCGCGACTGGCTTTCTGAAGTTCCGCTTCGCACTGTCGGAGTTTCGCCCGGGCGGCTTTCAGCTTCCGTTGAGCCTCCGCCAGGTCGCGTCGCGGCGTGCGCAGTTGCCGCAGGATCGCATCCCGTTGCCCGAACAGCGATTGCCGTCTCAAGCCCGCTGGACCGTAGATGCGCCGGTCCAGCGACGACATTTCCCGATCGGTGACCATGTAACAATGGTCGGCCGTAACGATCAAGCGGCGTCCGGCAAACCAGGCGAATCGGGCTCCGGGCGAGTCTTGGCGGTAAGCAATCATCTGCTCGGTGCCGGTGAAGATCGAGTTGTCGGCCAACAGGGCGTAGGTCCCACCGATGTTCTTGCCGAAATAGGCCGTGTAAAGAAGTCGGCCCGTTTTTCGGTCAATGGCAGCCGGCGAAGAACGCCCCATCGGAGCGTACAAGCGATCTTTCGAAGCCAGCAAATAGCCTTGCGGCGAGATGCGGCTCTGAGGCACCTCGCTGGCCGAACCATCCCGCCAGATCACTTCGCCCGTGTCGGCTCGCACGGCGTAAAAGAAAACGCCCTCCCCGGGAAAGATGCCGGCGGCAAAGTAAGCGACTCCGTCGTCGACCAACACGCCGGTGCGCACAGGCCAGAGCGAGATCATTTTGCCGTGACCCAGGACCTTGCGGTCACCGGGAGCGGCGCGAAGCTTCCAGGCGATCGAGCCGTCGGAGGCTTGCAAACAATACACCCAGCCATCGTCGCTGCCCACGTAGACACGGCCGTTCCAGACGGTCGGAGCCAAGCGGATCGGGCCGTTGACGAGGTGCTTCCAGAGGACACGTCCGGTGGCCACATCGAGACAGTAGACGGCGTTGTCGGACGAAGTTCCGAAGAAAACGCGATCGCCAGCCACCACGACGTGATAGGCGTCGTCGAATCGAACCCGTGGCAATTCCAGTATGCCCTCGACCGGCTCGGGCTTGGGCTCTCCCCAAGCGGGCTCGGGGGCGTGCCGAGGCTGAAAGACCCAGCAAGGCTGAAGCGGTACTTCGAGCGGCTCACTCGTGACTCCACTTCGAGCGACATCGTGCTGGTAGGTCGGCCAATCTTCAGCGAAGCAAGCCGCGCTCCAGTTGGCGACAAAAGCCACCGCCAAACCGGCGAGACAAGACGCGGCTTGAAAAAAACAGCACATGGATCGACGAAGGCTGGAACCGTTCTGTCGTCTTCGTGTCTTCTTGTTGGATGGTTGCGTCATTGATCCCCCTCACCGTTGGTGTCGTCTCGGCAATTCAATTCCCCCACGACGCCTCTTTACTCGACGGAAGGGCGTCCGATCGAGTATGCTCAAATGGATGGAACTTTTCCAGCTCGTGCGGACCCCGTCTGTTCCGAACAATCCAAGTTGATACCGGGAAGAGATCGCCATGGATCTGCCAACGTGTCCATCCTGCGGCCAGTCTGTCCTTGATGACGACGTGGCGGATTGCCCGTTCTGCGGAGCTCCGATGCGGGGAGGCAAGCCGGGCCAAGCTGCTCCGAAAGCCCCGCGCCAACCCACTCCGACAAAGCCGACGCCGTCCGAGCCGGGGTCGACTCGACCGGTCGCCAGCAAGCCGTCTGCCGCCCAGGCGAAAAAGAAGGCGAAATCGGAAGAGGACGACGAAGTCATCAGCTTTGACGGCGCGGCGTTGCGTCAGGCCATTCCACTGTCCCGGAAGCCTGCCCGCGGGCGCATGATGCGCGTTGTCTGTCCGATGTGCGACACGCCGGGTTTTGCATCGGAAGACGCGGCGGGAAAAGACGTCAAGTGCGTGAATCCCGAATGCTTGGTTCCCATTTTCAAAGCACCGGAAATCAAGAAAAAAGAGCCAGAACCGAAGGAAGAACCTGAGGAGCCATCCGGTGGCCTGTCCGGGGTTGCGAAGGTCGCTATCGCCCTGGGAGCTGTGGTCGTCGTGGGCGGAGCGGGATGGTTCTTTTTCCTGAGAGAGGGCTCGTCGACCGGTAAGCCGGCTGCTCCCCAACCGACTGCTCAAGCTTCGGGTCAGTCGACGACCGAGCCGGGGACCGGAGAGCAGCCGGGGGCCGCGGAAACGACCGGCCCGCAGGCCAAACCGGAGGCCAAGGAAGAGCCGAAGGAGCCCACGACTGCACCGGTTCCGCAGATCGATCCGGCCGAAGTGACCGCTTCGGCGCTAGCGAAAATGGTCGAAGCCGCCCGGCGCCGCGAAAACAACCGAAGCAAACCGTTCTGCCGCCAATTGACGGCCGAAGCCTTCGCCTGCGCGGGGAACATCGAAGAAGCCAAACATCAGATCGAACAGCTCCGACTCGTGGGCAAAGACGTCCCGTATTACCAGATCGGTGCCTGGGTGGCGATCGCGTGGAATCAACTTCAGTTCGGCGACGAAGAGGGCGCCCGCCAATCGATCGAAGCCGCTTGGGCGCTGAAGGATCGGATTCCGACTTTTGGCCAAACCGGCGCAGACGCCGCCATCGATCTGGCCGTTCCTCTGGTCGTCATGGATCGCCTCGACGACGCCCGCAACTTGCTGACCGAACACCTCGGACAAAGCACTCGGGGCGAGCTGTCGGCTTTGCTGCGAATGGTTTACGGCGATCGCAGCTACGATGTGGATGAGGCGGTTTCCCGGTTGCCCGTTGCTCCCTGGAAACATCCCGAATGGGTCTCGGTAGCCATCGAATTGGCAGCTCACCGAGGGACCCAGAAAGCCCTTGCGTGGGCCCAGGCGGCTCCGGACTTGGCAACGCAAGCAGACACGCTCGCCGTGTGGGGAGCAGCCGTCGTGCGGAAGGCGGTCGGAGAGGGACAGCCTGTCCCGATCACCGACATCCGCTCGGCAGTGGAGTCGTTGCCGCCAAGCTTTCAGGCCGGCGTCCTGGCCCAGGTTGCCTACGCCGCTGCTCGGGCGGACGCCCAAGAGCCCGCTGAACAGCTCATCCGATTCACTCAGGAGGCGCTCTCTCGAGTCAGCACCCCGAAGGAATTCGTCATCCCGGGCATGAAAGAGCTGTACGAAGCCGAGTTTCCGGACCCGGCGCCTCTGCGCACCGCCGCGGCAGCGTCAACGGAACTTTCTCGCACTCATGCTCTACTCGGAAAGACGGAGCAAGCCGTCAAAGACATCCAGCGGGCATTGACGTTCCTGAGGGCTTCCGCCCCAAGCGTGGTAGCCGCCGCGCTACGCGATGGCGAGTTCAAACGACGCGGTCGGTCGGCCATCGAGGCCTCGCTCCGGCGACTGCTCGAGCTGGAAACACGTGAGCAAGCCCGCTTGGCCGCGAATCGTTATCGCAAGAAGTGTCATGATCTGCTCGAGTCGGCGAAACAACGATGGCAACTTCAGCTTCGCTTGTTGGCTCGAGCGGCGGACTCTCTGGAACAAGATCCAGTCGCGAGCTCAAGCCAAGGACGTGCAACAGCGCGAGCCATATTTCACCACTTGGCTTCCGCGTCGCCTCGCTCTTCGCTCGGAAGGAGCCGGAAAGGCCGAGTTGAGCAAAGCGATTCGACAGGCCGTTGCCGACAAAGCCCCTAAGGATGCTCGCGGGATGCTCCAAAGTGAAACGACAGAATTGCTCGCCAAAAACCAGTTCGCGGAAGCCGCCAAGCGAATCGAAGAGCATGGGAAAACCAATCGGCGCGATCATCCCTGGGTGATGCGCTGGGTGCTGCAGTTGACCTGTCGACTCGTGAAAGAAGACAAAGCGCCCCAAGCCTTCCAGTTCGTCAGCTCCCTGGAGAATCCCCTCTGGCGAGAGGCGGCCTTCCAGATCGCGGCCGCGTTGTGTGTCCGCAGAGGGCTGGCGGGCTATGCTTGGCAATTTGCCCAGGAAAGTCGGCTTTCTGCGACCGAGGAAGTCGCCCTACTGCACGGATTGGTCGTGGCGCTGGCTGAAAAACGGGAGTAGGCCCTTGTCCGCAGGAACGCAGCCGCCGGGACGGCGAAGCTCCGCGTGAGCGGATTGCGATTGCGGCGCGATGGGATCCACGAGCCGCCGCATCGCCTTAAAACGCGGTCTCAAAACGCGATCCGGCCGGAAATCGCGGTTTCTTCGTGCTCTGATTCCGCGCGGGGACGCTCTGACCGCAAGCTCTGCAGACGCCGGTGAGACACGAATCGGCCTCGCCGCTCGTACGGCGGTCCCGTCGGCTCCGTGAAGTCATCGCTGTGTGCGCAATTTGCTGACCTTTCCTAAGCGGACCGAACGCTATAAAATACGCGCGCTCTGCAGAAACCGGCGGGCCGAGTTGAACAGGAACGGCGTGCACGGTGCCTGCGGCCGAATTCCTAAGAAAGGGAGTCATCCTTCGGACTCGGTCCCCGGCCCCGCCTTGCTCTGTGCCGCTTCTGAACACCATAGCGCATGAGCTGCGCCCGTAGAATAGCCGGGGCAGTTCCGCGCCGTGGCCGCTGGACGTGAGAGCTCGGCGGGAAGCCGAAAAGAAACTGTAGCCGAGGTGGTGAGCCGCGGCGCCGCGACGGGGATCGGAACGGTCTCGCTGGGAGGCCGATTCCTCTCCATTAGTTTGCCGTGGGAACGGTCAGCTCGGCGGCCGCCCATCGAAGGCAAGGGGTCGAACGGAAAAAAACAGCTCCAGACGAGCCGACGGCTTCGGAACGAATCGCTTGGCGAGCTGCAAGAGGAGTTCATCGTGCGCAGTCTTTTTTGCTTGACGCGGTCAAAGAGATGGAATCAGATCGACGGGTGCCTCCGGATGGCAGGTAGGAGAACCTGTTCAGATCGACGGGGTTTGCTTCATGCCGTTTTGGGGGTGATCGGCATCTTGCTGTTGGCGTCGCCGCAGATGACAGCCGTCGCCCCAGCCGACGACGCACCGTCGGTGACCGTGATGCACGCGGGAGCCGACGTCTTGCTCAAGGACCTGCAATTCTTGTCCAGCTTGACGACGCCGAAAGAGCAATCGGCTTGGAAGAAAATCATCGACAAAGAGGAGGGTGTCCTCGAAATCTTCTTGTTGGGCATCGACCGCGCTCGCCCGATGCAGCTCGACATTCTTCTGGGAAACAACACTCAGCGGTTCCGCATGTACTTCCCAATCTCCGATTTCGAGTTGTTCGAGAGCGAGAACTTGGGCGGTTTCGACATCCAGACCAAAAAGATCGCGACCAACTTCTTCCAATTGAGTGGGGGCGGATACGCCGGGTTTCTTCGCTACCTGCATAAATACGCGATCATTGCCGAGAGCCGTGACGACCTGCCAGCGGAGCTGAACGATCCGGCCGCTGTGCTGAAGCCGCTCCTGGAAAAGCATTACAGTGTGGCGGTCGACATCCGCAATGCCGCGGCTGGCCGAGAGGCTCGCCTCCAGTCAATGGCTGAGCTCCGGAAAAACCTCAGTGACGCCATCAAGCGCAAGGCAACCGAGACGGAAGCCGAATTCGCTCTGCGCAAAGCCGCGTTCGACGCGCAAATGGACGAGCTGGAACGCTTCTTCGTCGACGCGTCGCAAATCACGCTCGGCATTGTGCTGGATTATGCGAAGCGAGATGCCCGCCTTGACATCAACTTGCAGGCCATCCCGGACACTCCCCTGGCGAATGACATTCAGGCTCTGAATCAGCGGCCAAGCTATTTTGCTTCTCTGAAGAAAAGCGACTCGGCCATCTTCTTCGGCAAGCTCAATTTTCCGCTCACCGAAATGCGGCAAGCAAACCTGCTGAAGCAGTTCGAATACGCGCGGATCGTCGCGGCGGAGCGAGTCCAAAAGGACGAGTCACGCTCGGCCGACCAAAAGAAGAAAGCCGTAGAGACGATCGACGCGTTCTACGACCTGTTGGTGGACGGTACGAAGAAAGGCGTTCTGGACGGGTTCATCGAAATCCGGCAGGACGAGGCCGGCCGTCGCGTGTTTCTGGCCGCCAATCAGGCCCCCGACGGTACACGAATGCGAAAGGTCCTGCAGCTCTACGCACAGAGCAAGACGGGACGAGCGGTCGAATTCGACGTGGCAACAGTCGCTGAGGTGAAGATCCATCGCCTTCAGCCGTCACGCGAACTGGAGGGGCTGACCGACTTTCTGGGCGACCGTTCCGCGTTCTACGTGGGGACCAGCGAAGACGTCATTTGGTATGCGACCGGCCACGACGCCCTGAACCAGCTTAAAGCAACGATCACAAAATGGCACGAAGGCCGAAACGCGTCCCCGAATAACGCCGAGTCGCCATCAACGGACGGGACCTTCGCCGAGATGTTCATCAAGTCCGGCGCGTGGTTCCAGTATCTGGACGAGCGTCGGAAAAAGCGGGAGGCGAAAGCCCCACCCAAAAAGCTGACTGCCACGGAAAAAGCCGCCAAGCAGGAACGCGAAAAGTTGCTTCGGCTGGCCCTCGAAGCGTGTCAAACCGGCGATGACACGGTTTCCGGCCACTTGAAACGCGTCGGCGACCATGTAGAAGGCGAAGTGCGATTTGGAGAAAGTCTGTTGCGACTGGTGAGCAAAATCGTCGCCGACTTCGCCAACGAAAATCTGTGACGAACGGGTACGGTGGCTGCGACGGGTGGCTGGGGGCGAATGAAAGTGATCCCCCGGGCCGCCGATTTCCGGGGGCGCTCCGCTCAACCCCGGTCACCGCACCGCTTCGGCCTCACATCGAGCTCTTGTCGACTGGCCGACTCTCGGCGACCAAGGTCCCCGCACAAGCCATGTTTGCTCGTTTCGGGCTGCAGCTTCGAGAATGATCCCAGAGGCAAAAGCGTAGCCGCCTCGCATGCCTGGCGCGAATCTACCAGATGTCTTGCAAAAGCATTTCGCCGCGCGCGATGCAGACATACCGCCCGAGCTCGAAGCGGGCAGGGGGCTCCGCCAGCACGCGCAGCCAGACGGCCACGCCCTTGTAATACCCCTCGACCGAAATATGAGGGCCCAACTCGTCCGTTGGTCCCAGCTTCAACGCCTGCCAGTGAAACGATTCGACTTCGGAAAACAGATCCATTAATTGGGCGAGGTCTAACGTGAAGGGCGATAGCGTTGTCGCTCCATCCTGTGAGCCACCGACGGTCTCGGTTTTACCGACGAAAAGCGTGACCTCCCATTGATCTTTGGGGAATCGCGCGTGGAAAAAATGACAGCCGATGGGCGCCAAGACATCGGCGGCTCGCATCAAGCTTGCCACGCGATTAGCCAAGTCTTCGAGCCACTTTGGGGGGGAAGCCATAGCGTGTTTTCATCTTCCCGGGGGCGAACCCCCTCATCCGTTCTCCGTTCAACGCGTTCCTGTAGGTGGGCGGAAACTGGCACGCGTGCGCTCGGCATTGCCGAGCGCCCATTGGAGCGGACGTCGTCCAGACTCCCGCCGTGTCACCAGTCTCGTCAGGGCTTTCGCACGGTGGGACGTCCGCGATCACGCCGCCTCTGAGTCCCGACAATGGAAAAGCAGTCACGGAGCCGCATCGCTTTTGTTTTGCGACCCAGCTCACATCGTTGGTGATCATCAGGCCGTGAGCTCGGCAATCGGTTGCTGGCCGATTCCGTCACCCTCGGCTCGTCATGCAGCGGGAGCCCCAGCCGCTGAGGCGACCGACCTGTCGCACTCCGTTCGCCTCAGCCAGCCGAGACGCATGGAGTCCTGCTGGGAGCTACCCCATGTGTCGACTCGACCGAAGGCGTGGTCAATCACGAGCTCACCCCAAGAGCCCGAAATCTTCTCGCCCCGGCTCCCTGGACCATTTGGCGCGCAGGGCGGAACGCTTGCTGTCCGAATCGATGCAAACGGCGTTCCGGTTTTGGCATGAGGGGACGCCCAGTTGGACCGGGTGGAACTGTCGCGCGGAGCGCGCCGATTGTGACAGAGCGATGCTTTTCCTAAACACTGCCGCCCGAGCAGGTTAACGCGAACCTTCGCCGAAAGCCCGAATGCCGAAATTGTCAATCAGCGCAAAACCTAGGTGTCGTCGTCGGCCCGTTAGCCATCCCGCTGTTAAGAAAACGAAACATCTCTCTGTCAACCGCCCCTTACATTGTTCTTGCGCGGGACCGGTTCCCTCCTGGAACCGGATGAGTCGTTGCCGCCCTGTGTCCGCGGAGAGGACGGTTCAACGGCCGCGTCTTTTTTTGCTCTCACGGCGCGGGCGGCGTCGTTCGCGCTTCGCGTCGGGCGCGTTTTCCCGTGGAAGCCAGCGAACCAGATCGGCTTTGACCGAAGCATATTTGGGATTGCCGGCCAAATTGGTCCATTCCATGGGATCTGCAGTGTGGTCGTAAAGCTCTTCGCTCCCATCGGCGTAGCGGATGTAGCGCCAACGGCGATCGCGCACCGCGTGATTGTTGCGGCCATGGGTGGTGATGACCGCGCGCTGCCAGACCGTGGTCGGGTCCCTCAAGAGCGGGACCAGGCTTCGGCCAGCAATGTCGTCACGGGGCGCCAAGCCGCAGAGTTCTATCAGCGTGGGGTAGATGTCCATCAGGCTGACGGCGTTGTCAGTGCGGGCACCAAAGGGCGTTCCGTTCGGACAGGTGCGCACGCCGGGCGGCACGACGATGATCATGGGGGTCCGTGTCGCTTCCTCCCAGAGAGCGAATTTGCGCCAATGCTGTTTCTCACCGAGATGCCAGCCGTGGTCCGTCCAAAAGACGATGATCGTGTTTCTGGCGTTGGGACCGCTATCGAGCGCGTCCAGCACGCGACCGATCTGAGCATCAGCGAAATTGATCGAGGCCAGATAGCCTTGCACCGCTCGTTCCCATTGCCCCGCTTTAACAACGGCCGCATGATCGCCCTGCGGCCGAGCCATCCGGATGCCCGCGGGAGGGATGTCGGCCAAGTCGTCGGCCTTGACCTTGGGAAGGCGAACCTGGTCCACTGGGAACTTGTCGAAGTATTTCTGTGGCACGTACCAGGGCAAATGAGGGCGAAAGATCCCACACGCCAGAAAAAACGGCCGGTCGTGTTTTTTCCGCAGTTGTTCGCTGATCCACGTGACCGTCTTGTAGTCGCCCATCTCTGAATCCGGGACCGGAACCGGCCCCCAATCGAAATGCGCGAGGTTCAACCCGTTGATGTTCGTTTTGGGTGGAAGAGGGTCGCGAAACGTGGTGCGCGTTTTGGATGGGACGTATTCGTCCCAGGAAGGGGGATCTGGAAAGCGTCCGTGAAAGATCTTGCCCGAGCCCGCTGTCCAGTAACCGTGACGAGAGAAATGTTGGGGAATCGTGACAGCGTCGGGCATGGCCGGACGCCACGGCTGGCTATTGTGATAAACACCGGAACGATACGGGGGGACTCCGGTCATCAACGCGGCCCGTGACGGATTGCAGGCCGGCGCAGCACAATGGGCGTTTGTGAATAGCACCCCGCGTGAGGCCAGGCGATCGATGTTTGGGGTCATCGACTGCGGATGTCCGCCCAATACGCCGACCCAATCGTTCAAATCGTCGACCGCGATGAGCAGAACATTCGGCTTTTCGGTTTCAGCACCGCTCGCGGTCATGGGATAGATGCCGACGATCACAAGTCCGATGATCAGGCCAGCCGTAGTTGTCCAACATTTTTCGACAGTGTTCCCGTTCATGGCGGTTTTCCTTCCTCGGGGCAAGTCTATCTGGGGCTACCCGATTAGCGCGCGGTGGCAGCCCAACAGAGTTTCTTTCTTCACAGTACGAGAGCAACGCACCCCTTGCAAGGCGGTGGAGAGGATCGGCCGACGAGGTGAGCAGCGTCGGAGTCAACGTTCGGTTTGTTGGCGTGACTGCACACGGGCGTCGAGTCAGCCAGCGCTTCGGATAGAAAAGTTTGCAGAAGAAAATGGCCGCGGGTATAGTTTGGTTGTCCGCAGCGGCTGAGCAGCTAACCGGCGTCGGCGTGGCCGCTGGCTGCGCTTTGTTTGGAAAAGGTCCGGATTGAAGGAGGAGACGATGGCCGAGTCATTGAATCGTCGGGAATTCGTTCGGGATAGCGCGTTAGCGGCCGCGGCCCTTGCCGCTGGGCTGAAGCCGATCGAAGCCGTTTATGCGGGGAATCCAACGGGCGCGGACACCAGTCGCATCTTGAATTACAACCCTGACATGGAATACCGCCGGCTGGGCCGTACGGGTTTAATGATCTCGGCGGTAGCGCTGGGCGGCCATTGGAAACGAATCGATCGGATGATCGGGGGCGAACGCGTCCCTGGCTGGATGACGATGAAAATCGACCGCCCCGAGTTCCAGAAAAACCGCGAAGAAGTCGTCACCCGGTGCATCGAACGCGGGATCAACTACGTGGATGCCTGCTGCCGGGAAGAGATTCTGGCCTACAGTCGAGCATTGAAAGGGCGGCGTGACAAGATGTACTTCGGCTATTCGTGGCACATTTGGGAAAGCCGCTTCCCGGAATGGCGGTCGACGAAAAAGTTGAAGGAAGGTTTAGACCGCGGCATGAAGGAGGCCGGCCTGGATTACGTTGACTTGTGGCGGATCAGCCTCTTGACCGATAGCAGCCGCCATAGTGTCTCTGAGGTTGAAGATGCTGTGGCGGCTTTGGATTGGGCGAAGAAGACAGGACGAGCTCGCTTCATCGGATTCTCGTCTCATGACCGACCGCACCTGAAAAAACTTATCGAGACGTATACTGAGCAGATTGAAGTCATCCTGACGCCTTATACCGCCAAGACAAAGGTCGTTACGGACGAGACGGGCCTCTGGGCGACGATCCAGAAACACGATGTCGGCTGGTTCGGCATCAAGCCATTTGCCAGCAATTCGTTGTTTAAGGGCGATAGTTCGCCGAACAGCCCGTTTTTTGAAGAGGACAACCGGATCGCTCGGCTGGCGATTCGTTACATCTTGTGCAACCCAGCCATCACGGCACCGATTCCCGGCCTGATCTCCACACAGCAAGTCGACAACGTGGCGTTGGCCGTGAAACAGCGACGCGTCTTGGACTTGCGGGAAAAGGCCGAGCTGCAGCGTGCGATGGACCGCGCCTGGGCCAACCTTTCGCCACGTTACCAGTGGCTGAAAGATTGGGAATACGTTTGAAGCCAACAGCGGCCGCTCCGAGATAGTTTTTGCAGCAGCTCTTGACGATCGCTGTTGCGTTTTCGAGTTTGCCGGAGCAGCGTGCCGGGCCGATGGTCGCCTGATTTGCCGGTGACGCGGTGCCGGATGGTTAGTCGGGGAGCGGAGGTGGCACGGCCTTGGCAGGACCAGGGCTGGCAGGATGGGTTGCGAGCAGATGCTCACTCATTCAAAGAAGCCAGGGAAGCGACAATGGGGCGACATGGATTCCTGCTGCTATTGCTGTTGGCCGTTCTGCCGCCGCAGGTTGCTTGGGGACAGAAGCGTCCGAGGCGTCCCTTTGTGGTGTCTGAGCAGGTGCGCCGAGCGATCGAGCAGGCTGCACCGGCAGTGCCGTTTGTCACTCCGGCCCGGCCGCGACGGGTGCTCATCTACGGGCGTTGGCCCACTCATCCGGAATCGGTGGCGTGCTGCTTTGCGGCCCTCGAGATTCTTGGTCGCAAAACCGGCGCTTTCGAAGTTGTCTGTAGCGGCGACCCAGAGGTCTTTTCTCCGAACAACATCAAGCGTTTTGATGCCGCCGTGATGAACAACACGCATGAACGGCATCCTTTGCTGCCGCTCGGCTTCCAGGACCTGCCTCCGGAGCCGCGGGCGCGGGCGGAATCGCGGGAGCCTGTGCTGCAGAAGAGTTTGCTGGAGTTCGTTGCGGGAGGGAAAGGGATTGTCGGAATCCATGGCGCCGTGGCGGGAGGGATTCGCTGGCCGGAGTATCTGGAGATGATGGGCGGTGCCTACGCGGGCCATTTCGCGGGAGCGGTATGGGTGCGTCCCGAAGAACCGGATCATCCGCTCTGCCGTTTTTTGGCCGGCGAAAGTTTCGCAGTCCGCGACGAGATCTATATGTTCAAAGAGTCGTTCGCTCGGAGGCGGGTCCGCGTGCTTCTGTGCCTCGACTTGGAAAAAAAACCAGACCCGGGGAAACGCTCGGACCGCGATTACGTCGTGAGCTGGGTGAAATCCTACGGGCGGGGCCGCGTGTTTTATTGCTCGCTTGGCCATTCCCTATCGGCTTACAAGAATCCGTACGTGCTGCGGCACTATTTGGCGGGCATCCAGTTCGCTGCCGGAGACTTTCCAGCTCCGGCGGCACCTCGTTGAAATGGCCAAGCCGCGGGTCCCTAGGCATGCTCGCGGTTCTTTGGCAGACGAGTTGCCAGCGTTTGCAGGATGTCGGCTCGCTGCGCAGAGGGCACCACGGAGACGGAGGCTTAACGATGACGGCGATCCAACGAAACCGAGTCACTCGCCGAAGTTTCCTGGTTCGGACGGTCTCGGCAGCCGGTCCGCTGCTTCTCACAGAGGGCCTTTCCTCGCGGACATACGCCGCCAACGAAAAGCTGAATATCGCCTTGGTGGGTGTTGGCGGCCGGGGCCGATGGTTTGTGCGCATAATCCCCGAACTTCTAATCCCCGAACTTCGCGAGAACGTCGTCGCCATGTGCGATGTCAACGAGCGGCGAGCGGCCGAATCATTCCAGAGGCTGCCCAATGTGCCCAAGTTCCATGATTTCCGCAAAATGCTGGATCAAATGGACCGTGCAATCGACGCGGTGATTGTGGCCACCCCGGACAATACGCATGCGGTGATCACCATGGCGGCCATGAAACGAGGCAAACACGTGTAGTGCGAGAAGCCACTGACGCATGACGTCTACGAGGCCCGCGCGGTGCGTGAAGCCGCTGCCCGGCTGGGCGTCGCCACTCAGATGGGCAACCAGGGCACAGCCAGCGAGGCGTTTCGGCGAGGCGTCGACCTGGTGCAGGCGGGCGTGATCGGCGAGGTGCGCAAAGTGCACGTCTACAACAACGGGGCGGGGGCGGGGAACCGGCCGCTGCCCAAAGGAGCCGTGCCCGTTCCCGAGTGGCTTCAATGGGACCTATGGCTCGGTCCGGCCGCCGACCGTCCCTACCATCCCGATTGGCTGAAGTGGCACACGTGGCGCGACTTTGCGACTAGCCAACTGGGGAACTGGGCCACGCATTCCGCCAATCTGCCGTTCAACGCGCTCAAAATCGACTCGTTCTGGCACGCCGACGCGGCAAGCCACCCGAGGGCTCGCATCCGGCTGAGAGCGAAGGTCTCCGGGTACCACCAGCATACTTTTCCTCGGTGGTGCGTCGTGCGCTACGACGTGCCGGCTCGCGGCAGCCTTCCGCCGGGTGCAACTGACATGGTACCAGGGAGCGCGGGCACCGGGACTGCGCGAGCTGATGGAACGAATCCACCGTCACGGGCTCCGGAAATCCAGCACCGACGCGCGAGGACGAAGCCTGTTCACAGAACACGCAGGATGTCTGCTGGTCGGAACCGAGGGCATGTTGTACGCGATCGCACACAACACCTCGATCACACTGTTGCCTCGCGACAAGTTCGCCGACCTGAAAGAACCGCCGCGGCGGCTGCCTCGGTCGCGCGGCCACGAACGCGAATGGATCGACGCATGCAAAGGAGGGCCGCCGGCGATGTCCAATTTCAACTACGGCGGTCCGCTCACAGAGTTTTTGCTGTTGGGCAACGTCGCGACGCTGTTCGACGCTGAACTGGAATTCGACCCGCTCGCAGGCCGCATCACCAATCACGCGGAGGCAGACCGCGCCTTGCGGCGCGAATACCGGCCAGGCTGGTCACTCTGAATGCGACGGTCGAACGGTGGAGATTGATTGTGGTGCGGCCGTTCCGACCGCTCACGGCAGATGAGACGCTTGCGGCACTGCGTCTCGTGATCGCTCTTTTCCGCATTGGCAAAGCACAATGCACTAAGCCGGGGCGATCTCATCCAGCGACTGGGTCTGCGGCAAACCGTGGCCGGGACGGTTCGAGTACAGCAACCAATAGACGACAGGCACCAACAGCAGCGTGAAAGCGGTCGAAACCAGCAAGCCGAAAATCAACGACCAAGCCAGGCCGGAAAAGACCGGGTCGAGCGTGATGGGCCAGGCTCCCAACATGGCCGTCCCCGCCGTCAAAAAGATGGGACGAAAACGCACGGCACCGCTTTGAATCAGCGCTTCTCGGAGCGCAGCCGGATCAAAGATCGGCGTCCGCGACGCGTCCTCGGCCTGCGACTGGCTCCGCCGCTGCAGCTCGGCATGGATGAACTCGATCAACAGAATCGCGTTGCGGGTGGCGATGCCAGACAGAGCGATCATGCCGATCATTGCCGTGGCTGTGAAGAAAACCGGGTTTGGATAGCCGCCGACCGGAACGTTCCACAACAGGTTCAGCAGCCAGAAGCCCGGCAGGATGCCGATGATCGTCAAAGGAATGGCGACCATCAACAAAAGCGGCATGGCGTAGCTGCTAGTTTCCCAGACCAACAAGATGTAAATGCCCAGGCAGGCGGCTCCGAAGGCCAGGCCGAGGTCTCGGAAGACATCGAGGGTGATCTTCCATTCGCCCTCGCCCGCCCACTCGACGTGGATCCCTTCCGGCGGCGGGTTTTCTTTCAACCGCTTCATCAGGCTGAGGATGGCTTCGGCAGGCGGGCGGCCGGCCATCTCGCCCAAAACGTACGACACCCGGCGCAGGTTCTTGTGATAGATGGTCTTGTCAACGGTTTCCGGCTGGAAATGGCCCAACTCGCCGATCGGTACGACTTCGCCGGTGGCCGTTTTCACGCCCAGTTGTTCCAGATCGGCCAGAGACGACCGCTCGGCCGGACTGAGCCGCAACCGGATCGGTAGCTCGTTGACTTCGCGCGGCTGGTGCAGGATGCCGGCTCCTGCGGTCATCGGGTTCTCTTCTCCGGGGACCATTCCGGCGATCGCAAGCCGGACGGTCGCGGCAATGGCTTGCGTGCTGACGCCGTGCAGCGAAGCCTTTTCTTTGTCGACCACGAACTCCCACTTGGTCTGTTCGGCCTCGATCGTATCGTCCACGTCGACCACACCTGCTTCGGACTCCATCAGCTTACGCACCTGACGGGCGGCCTGCAGAATCTCGTCGTAGCCGACGCCCGGTTCCCCATAGATCTCCGCCACCAGCGTGCTCAAAACCGGCGGGCCTGGTGGGACTTCGACCAACTTGATGTTCGCCCCGTGACGCTCCGCAATCCGCTCCAGGTCGTCGCGCAGCCGCAGCAGAATCTCGTGGCTTTGGTGTTGCCGCTCATGTTTACCCACCAGGTTCACGCGGATGTCACCGAACTGCGGCCCCTGTCGCAAGAAGTAATGGCGAACCATCCCGTTGAAGTCGATGGGGGAAGCCGTACCGGCGAAGGTCAGCACGTTGGTGACTTCAGGCACGGTACGCAGGTAGGCGGCCATGTCTTCCAGTACGGTCTCGGTTGTTTCCAGAGTCGTCCCCTCGGGCATATCCACTACGATCTGGAACTCGTTCTTGTTGTCAAAGGGCAACATTTTGAGCGGGACGCGTCCGGTGACGGCCAGCATCGACGAGGCCACCAGCAAACCGAACGTGCCGAGGATGAGCAGCCACGCCAGCCCTTTGTGATCGACGAAGGGACTGACGATCGCCCGGTAGATCTTGTAAGTCAAACTCTTTTCCAGAACGAACGGCTCTTCTTCCTTGCCGTACTGCGATTTCAGTACGTGATAACTGAGCCACGGTGTGATCGTGAAAGCGACGACCATCGACATGAGCATGGCGACCGGCACGTTCAAAGCCATCGGCCGCATGTACGGCCCCATCATGCCGGTGATGAAGAACATCGGCAGGAAAGAGACGATGACGGCCAGGGTCGCGAGGATGATGGGCGGCCGCACCTCATTGACCGCTGTCAGCACAGCACGCAGCGGCGGCTCCTTCCGCATGCGAAAGTGACGGAAGACGTTCTCGACGTCGACGATCGGATCGTCCACGACCAGGCCCAGCGACAGAATCAGCGCGAACAACGTCACCCGATTGATCGTATAACCGGTCAGGAAGTTGATGAGCAGCGTCAAGGCAAAAGTCAGCGGCACAGCGGTGGCGACGACCAGCGCTTCCCGCCAGCCCAACGTCAGGGCGATCATCCCGACGACGATGACAATCGCCGTCGCCAGCTCTTCGACCAGTTCGTTGACTTTTTCGTTGGCGGTCTCGCCGTAGTTTCGGGTGATCAGGACATGCACGTCGTCCGGCAGCACGCTCCGACGCAGTTCTTCCAGCTTCTCTTCAATGGCCCGAGCCACAGTGACGGCGTTGCTGCCTTTTTGCTTGGCCACGGCGACGGTCACGGCGGGATAATCGCGATCCCGTCCGGGCAGACGGTCTTTCGGACCGGTCAGCCCCGCGTGGCGAGCCAGATGCTCTTGCGACACCTTCTTACAACCGGTGCACGACGGCCCAAAGCTGATGCGTGTGTAAACGGTGGGCTCCGCCGGACCATCCTCGATCCGGGCCACGTCCCGCAGGTAAACCGGCCGTCCGGAAAAAACGCCGACGACCAAATTGCCCAACTCCCGCGCATCCCGAACGAACGGCCCCGTCTCCACGACGGCTTCGACGTTCCCTTTGCGGAACGAGCCAGAAGGCAAGTTGACGTTGGCTCCCTGAAGCACCTTGGCCACTTCCAAGGCGGTGACGCGGTGGGCCGTCAGCTTATTCGGGTCCAGTCGGACGGTGATCTCGCGTCGGCGACCGCCGATCACTTCCGTCCGTCCCGTCTTGGGGATGGCCTTCAACGCCACTTCCACCTGTTCGGCGATCCGTCGCAGCTCGAAGTCGCTTTGCTCGTCGCTCCACAACGTGACCATGACGATCGGCACGTCGTCGATCTCGATCGGCTTGACCACCCAGCCGGCAACGCCCGGCGAGACGGCGTCGGTATTCATGCTGATCTTGTTGTAAAGCTTGACCAGACTGTCTTCCCGATCCTCGCCGACGTAGAACCGGACGGTGACGATCGCCATGCCGGGCCGCGACATGGAGTAAACGTATTCCACGCCGTCGATCTGATACAGCAGCCGCTCCAAACGCGAAGCCACCAGTTGCTCGACCTCTTCCGCACTGGCGCCCGGAACCTGGACGAAGACATCCGCCAGAGGAACCACGATTTGCGGTTCCTCTTCTCGCGGTGTCACCAGCAGCGCCACCGCGCCAGCGACCAGCGCCAACAAGATGAGCAACATCGAGAGGTTTCCTCGCAAGAAAACCTCGACGATTCGGCTCAGCAAGTTATGAGTTTCGTGCTGTTGTCCTGAGTTGCTCATGGTTTCGCCTCTTGCTTCAAAGCATCAGGCCCGAAAGACGCACGGACAACCATATCCGTGGTTCTTGCCGGAACAGGTCCGCAGGGACCGCCAGAGGGGCAGTTGGCGGGCCAAGCCGAGCATTCGTATTTTGGCCCGGTCAGGATTGCTGCTCGTCCTTCTGTCCCGGGCACGCCGCTTGGTCCGCTTCCGCTACGAGCGTTTGGCGACCCGCTCGCCGACCCGCAGGCCGGATAGCACTTCGATCTTGTCACCGAAGCGCTTGCCCGTGCGAATGAAGCGACGTTTCAACACCTTGTGCGAATCTTGCTCGACCACAACGTCGACGAGATCGAGCTGCCCGACCTGCTCGACGGCCGCGGCGTCCACGACCACATAATTCGTCTCGCCAACGGGGATCGACAGCCGGCCGAACATCCCCAGATAGAGACCGTCCAGTTGGTCCGGTGGAAGAGCGACCTTGACCAGCACGGACCGTGACGCGGCTTCCGCTTGCGGGACGATCTCGCGCACCGTGCCTTCCAGGTCGCGTGACAACGCGTCGATGTGGACGGCTAGCTTTTGGCCAATACGGATCTTGGTGGCTTGACTCTCGCGAACATTCGCGTGCAATTCCAACTCCTTCGGATTATGCAGGCTCAAAAGCGGCTTGCCCGGCGCCGCCAAGTCGCCCGGATCGGCGTACCGGTCGGCGACGATCCCGTCGGCCGGGGCGGTGATTTGCGTGTAGCTGAGCATCACTCGGACCCGGTTGATCTGCTCGTCGGTCTGTTTCAATCGCGCCTGGCTTACTTCGTACAAGCCCTGGATGCGATCGAATTCTTCCTTGGTGACGACTTTTTCGGAATACATCTTTTTGTAACGCTCGAAGTCCCTCTGCCGGACCCGCAAGTCCGACTCGACCCCCAATCGCGCCGCTTCCAGCTCGCGCAATTGAGCCTGAATCTCACGGTCATCCAGCCGCACCAGCAGTTGGCCCTTTTTGACCTGGTCGCCCGGACTGACCGTGATCTCTCTCTAGGATCGTCGCCAACACTTTGCTGGCGATGTCCATCTTGCGACGGGGCTGGATAGTGCCGACGGCATCGACATACTCGGTCATGGGCAGCAAGGTGACGGGCACCGTTTCCACCCCTTCGGCCGAACGATACTCGTACGGCACCTGCCCCGGCGCGATCTTTTCGTGAAAACTTCCCGACATCCAGGCAATCACCAACACGAGCGCGGCAATTCCTGCCACGACCGTGCCGAGCCGAAAAGCAATCCGAATAATCGATCGCAGCCTCTTTGCCATTGGTTCTCCCTCGTCGTCCCAGTTTCTCAACGCGGCCGACGGCCGCGATCAACACCTCCTGATCCCGAGAAAAACTGTGCGCCGACCGATGGTCGCCAGTCCGCTCCGAACGCTTGGCAGAGGCGTCGCGCCCATGCGATCCCCTCTCCGCGCCTGGAACGGCCGCGATCTCGACCGAGCCGGATTCCACCGGAACTGAATCCGGCTGACGTCATCGCACAGGGGAGGTTTCGCCACGCGGAGGGTCCCCGCTCCGCATGGCGTCCCCGTCCCCCCCGCCGCCAGTCTCTTCTCTGTTTCCGCTTTCCCGGTCGCGTGTGACTCGCTCCTGCGGGGACGTCTTCGACGCGGAACTGCGTGGCCGGTGCTCGACCGAGCACGTATTGGTCGCTCAGGTCGGCACTCCCAACTTGGGCAGAATCCACCACTGCAGTGCAAACCAAAAGACGATAAAGGCCAGGAAAAACCAAACGTCCATTCTTCTTGAGACTCCTGTCTCAGGTTCCGTTGTGTTGGATACCGAAATCGGTTCGGACTTCGTAGCCTCGGCGTCTGAAACGGACCAACGGGGCGCCATCGTAAACTCCCAACAGTTGTTGAAGACATCGCTACGAGGGCGGCGGTTCTGAACAGCCACCCTGTTGTGACAGACGTCGATGCTCCTGCATCATGCACCGATTCATGACGACCGTCAAGCCGGCCTGCCGAGCGACCTCGGCTGCCGCGTTGTGGACGATGCCCAATTGCATCCACACGGCTTTCGCGCCGATCCGGATCGCATCGTCGACAATCGGCGGGACGGCCTCGGGCCGGCGGAAAATGGTCACCACGTCGACCGGCTCCGGAATCGCCTCCAAACGGTCGTAAGCTGGCAGACCGAGCACGTCCGAAACGTTCGGATTCACCGGAATGATGCGGTAGCCATGCTCTTTTAAATAGCTGGCGACGCGAAAGCTATCGCGATCCGGCTTGTCGGACAGCCCGACCACGGCGATGACCCGGGCCGAGCAAAGCAGCTCGCGGATCTCTTCGGGCGACGCGTTTTCTTTCGGAAACTCACAAACTTGTTCGTCCGACATGGCAGCTCCTCCGAGTGGCCGGTCCGGACGTCAGCCCGACCCGCAACCTTGCATCTTTCCTCAAGCAGTTCAAGTTGGCTCGGTGACCGCCGTTGGTTCGGCCAAGGAGGCGAATTGGGCTTCCAAAGCGTCCGGCGGCAGCGCGCCAACAACCCGGTCCACAACATTCCCGTTCTTGAAAAACAACAAGGTTGGGACGCCGGTAATCCCAAATCGCTCCGCCAGGCCGAACTCTTCGTCCACGTTCACTTTGACTACTTTGACTTGACCCGCAAACCGGTCGGCCAGTTGCTCCAGGATGGGGGCAATCCATTTGCACGGACCGCACCAGGTCGCGTAGAAATCCACGACCACGGGCTGATTCGACTGTAAAACGACTTGTCCGAAGTCCGATTCGCTCACATGAGGTATAGACGCCATCGTAATTCTCCCGATTCTAATCTCCGACGCGTTCTTTGAAGGCTACTCCATTGCCAAGACACTTTCGCCAACTGGCGATGGTTTTGTCATGGCCATGCGACGGCGAGCCGAAGGTGGCATTAGTGACCGGATTGACGAATGGGGCCACGCTAGCGGCCTGGCGCGAGCCAGCCATTTGGGCACAACCGCTTGGCCCAACCCCGGCTTGATGTGCGAAGTCGGTCGAGCTCGCCCGCCGCCAAGCGGCCCCTTTCTGCCGCCGCGTCGCTGTTAATGATCCGGTGGGAGCCAAAAGGTTACGGGCAAACGGAACTCTCTCGACGTAAACCAGCGGCGCAGAGCGAACTCCTTCAAAGTCGCTAGAGCTTTGTCGCAGAACAACTGTGGGGTAATGAATGAGCCGTACGCGCTAGCGTCGGATCGGGCGGCCTCACCCGCGGCTAGCGCCGTCAGGTCACTCGTGCAATCCCTAGCTTTCGCTGTGACAGAGCACTAGAACGAAACGCCGGGAGATGTCATCCCGCGGTCTCCGATCGGTTTGCAGGGTCAGCAGCCAAAAAAAGCACATCGGCCCGACCGCCGAAAAGACGAGCAAGAACGGTTGGATCATGAAGGGGAGCGAGGCGAGGCTTCTGGCGCGTCGGCTTCCGTGTCGTCGGGAACCGACGGGGCTGCCAGCGCGCCGTCCGGCCGCACCGATCGCCGCTGATAGCACTCGCCCAAGTGGATGACGAGCTCAAGGGCGAGCAGGTCCGCACGAGCCATCACGTGTCGCGTGCTTCGGTTGCCAAGGCCCCGAACGAGGTTCTCGACGCGTTCCAGGTGCAATTCCAAAGCTTCCCGAGGGCTGAGCCCGGCCACGGCCAGGACTTGGGCCAGTTGAGCGATCTCCGAACCGAGATTCCCGGCTCCCATGATGACGTAAGTGCGCAGCAGCTCGTCGTAGTAGGAATACACCTGCTCGGGCAATGGATGCCACGCCGGTCGCTTCCAATCCGAAGATGCTTCCGGCGAGGATTGGGAGGAGTTTGGTGAAGTGTGTTCGGCCCCGCCGTCTGACGGCGGTACCAGGCTGATCGGATCATCGAGCCCGTCGGACGGTTCCGCCAGTCCACGGGCCGAGCGGGCCAAGAACTCCAATTCGCGGACGATCTGCCGTTGCTGTCGGAGCAAGTGCTCGGCTTCGTCCCGTTCTCGTAACAGCCGTCGGTGATTAGCCAGCGCAAGTTGCCGGTTTTCTCGTAGAATCTCGATGCGGGAAATGGCCCGCTTGATGACTGGCACCAAGGCGGTCGAATCCCACAGATTGGGCGACACCAAGACCTCGCATTCGTGCCGACACAGCTCTGCCCATTGGCCGTCGCTCACGTGAGCGCTGATGAACACAACGGGATCGTCGCAACCGCTCGCCCGGATCGCTCGCACCAGAGCCAACGGCGTCTTCCGATCGGACGGCGTAGTGTCGGAGCCGGCCGTGTCCGTTCTTGACCCTGCCGTGTCGCAAATCAGAACGCAATCGAAGCTTTCATCGCGGAGCAGCGTCAGGGCATCGTGCGACTCGGATACAAAGCGAAACTGCGGTTCCAGACAGCCTTCCGCGTCCAGTTGCAAAGTCAGGCTGGTCCACGACGGCTCCTGCGGTCCCACGCAGAGCAGCCGCAGCCGCGAAGGAAATTGGGACCAGGACGGCGCACCCGTCGCCGGCCCGCTCAGCCCATCTCTTGTCGGGGCGTCGACCGAGGTTTCCACGTCTGTCTCTTCCAGCCTCAATGCAACTCCTTTGCTGAACCCACGAGCGGCCGTCCCTGGACCACCCAGCCCGCTCCCCAAAAAGACGACCCGCGCCCCAGCGGCTGTTGAGCGCATCGCGAGCAACCACGGGCGGAATCGCGAGACTTGCGGAGGCGCCTATATGGACGGAAATCGTTTTTGTGTCAATAGGAACTGCGTGAAAAACGGACCACATGACCACCATGGCAGCCTTCGTCCCCTCCGCGGAAGGTTAGCAGTTCGACTGGCGAAACCGCTTGCAACAGGGCGATACTGGTCTCCGCTGGACGCCGGCCAGACGGACGTCGTTCGTGCGTCTTGATGTGTTTTTCGCTACAGTGACAAGACGCAAACCATCCGATGGTCAAGCTCAGGTTCGATGGAGCGGGCCTGCAGTGGATTCGAACGGACTCGCTCCCGTCGTGGCGATCGGCGTCTTTCGTTTTCCGGCTCGCGCGGTTGGAACATGGACCGAAGAGAGGACGCGAAATGAAACTTCAATTGGCCTCGTTTCGTTTTGACGTGACGCCTCCCGTCGGCCATTCGCTCTGCGGCGGTTGGATTCCGCCGGTTGCTGCGGTCGACGATCCGGCTTTGTCCTTTCCGGAGCGGGCCAGCCGATCGTCCTCTGTGCCGTGGATTGGACCGGTCTGTGCAACTCCGCCCACCAGCAGTGGCGGCAAGCGTTGGCCGACGCAGCCGGCACGACACCAGACCGAGTGGCCGTCCAGTGTGTCCATCAGCACGATGCCCCGTTCGTCTGTCTGGATGCCAACCACGCCGTGACCGCTCAGCCGGACCTGCCGCCGATTGTGGATGTCTCGTTTTTTCGAAAGTGCCTGGATCGGGCTCGAGACGCCGTTCGTCAGGCGGTGCAAAAGTTGCGGCCGGTCACCCACGTTGCAGTCGCTCAGGCCCGCGTGCAGCAAGTCGCTTCGAACCGCCGCATTCTGGGTTCAGACGGCCGTGTCTGGCGGAACCGGAGCGTGGCACCGAGCGGCGATGATCTGCGTTCGCTGCCGGACGGCGTGATTGACCCGTGGCTGAAGACGATCGCCCTCTACGATCAAACCACGCGGCTGGTTGCGTGTCATTATTACGCCGTGCACCCGATCAGTTATTGTTGTCAGGAGGGGCGAGTCAGCAGCGAATTCGTCGGCTGGGCTCGCCGGATGATGCAGCAACACGACGGCCCGGACACCACGCACATCTACTTCACCGGGTGTGCCGGCAATCAGAACACCGGAAAGTACAACTCCAGCGCGATCAAAGAAAACCGCCGGCGGCTGGCCGAACGAATGCTCGCCGCAATGCAACAGGCCACTGAGAAGCTACGGCCGGAACCGATCGAATCGATCGTTTGGCGAACGGAGCGATTGCTTCCGCCGGCGCGACGGGAGTTCTCCTTGGAAGGCCTGCGTGAGCAGATCGCCGACCGGAAACGTCGCGTCGTTCACCGCAACCGACCGGCTTTCACGCTGGCATGGCTGGAGCGGTTGCGGAAGCGGTTACCGTTGGAGCTTTCGGCGCTGCACATCAACCAGGCGACAGCACTCCACCTGCCGGGCGAGCCGTTCGTGGAGTACCAGCTTCGAGCTCAGGTCTTCGCCCCAGACCGGTTCGTCGCCGTCGCCGGCTACGGTGACGGCGGCCCGTGGTACATCCCGACAGCGGAGGCCTACGCTCAAGGCGGTTACGAAGTCAACGTCGCGTTTTCTGATCCGCGCATCGACCCGATGCTGACCCAATGCCTGTTCAAGCTGCTCGAAGGCCCCGCCGCGTCGTGAAAGAACTCAAGCCGCTTGCTCCGCCGCCGAGCTCAGCTTTTCCCATTTTCCCGGCCCTTCACCGCCGGACGCCAAACCGGTGCACCGTCCATTCGTGGTAGGTCTGGCCAGGACGCAAGACGGTGGAAGGAAACTGCGGCTTGTTGGGCGAGTCGGGGTAGTGCTGTGTTTCCAAGCACACGGCGTGATGCGGCCCATAGCGGCGGCCGCCCGCTCCGAATCGGTCGCTCAAACCGTTTGCCGTGTAGACTTGCACGCCCGGCTGCGTCGTCCAGACCTCCATGGTGCGCCCGCTGCTCGGGTCGTCCAGTCGCGCGGCCAGAGAAAACCGTTTGCTCGGCCTTTTCTTGAGCACGTAACAATGATCGTAGCCCCCGGGAACCTGATCGATGCGTGAGCCGATCGGCATCGGGCGAGTGAAGTCCATGGGAGTCCCTTTCACCGGGCGGATTTCGCCGGTGGGGATCTTTCTGGCATCGGCTGGCAGGTAGTGGTCTGCATTGAGCATGAGCCGGTGAGAAAGAACGTCGCCCGAACCGGCACCGGCCAGATTCCAATAGGCGTGGTTCGTCAAATTGACCACGGTGGGTTTGTCTGTGGTCGCCGTGTAGTCGATCCGCAGTTCGTTCTCGTCGTTGAGCGAATAGGTGACGGTGACGTCCAGGTTTCCCGGATAGCCGGCGTCGCCGTCAGGGCTGCGGAGCCAGAGCTTCACGGCAGCGGCGTCTGGACGACGCTCCGGTGCAGCCCGCCACAGCCGTTTCTGGAACCCGTTTCGTCCGCCGTGGATGTGGTTGCCGCGTGCATTGGCCTCCAACCGGTACTCGACGCCGTCCAGCACGAACTTGGCGCCGGAAATCCGATTGGCATAACGGCCGACGACCGACCCGAATAGCGGGTGCCCTTTCAGGTACTCGCCGAGCGAGTCCAAGTACAACGTCACGTTGGCAAACTGACCGCGGCGATCCGGCACCTCAACAGCGATCAGGGTCGCCCCAAACGTCATGACCTTCGCTCGGACGCCGTGCGAATTGGTCAGGGTGTAAAGATGGACGGGCCTTCCGTCTGGCATCTTGCCAAAAACCGACCGCTGGACGTCCAACCTGTTTCGCGTTGCCCCTTTTTCTTTGATGCGGATGTTGCGGAAGTCGAATGTGCCGAGCTCCCGCTGCAGCCCCAAGCCGAGCTTGGAGTTGTTGCCGATGGGCCACGCCTTTTCGATGACGTGTCCGTTCAGCGTGATGCGAGCGATCCCGTTGGTGATGTCCAATTCCAGGTCGTTCCATTGGCCGGCCGGTTTGGCAGCGGAGGCATATCGCTTTGGCCCGGCGTTGGGGTAGTCGCGCACTTGAAACTGCTTGCCGTGCAAGTTCAATCCGGAGTCGGCCGCTCGACCGGCGCGGAATTGCAGTCGGATGATCACGTTCCGGCTGAACGTTTTTCGGTGAAACAGGTGGCTTCGGGCTTTGGACGAGTCCAGATGGATCGCGCCGTCAACGACGCTCCAGCCGCTCAAGTCCCCCGTGGGCTGGCCGTTCCAACGAGCGGCGTACCAGCCGGAAAGATCCCTTCCGTTGTCCAGACGGACAAAGCCAGAACATGCGTCGGCGGCCCACGCAACCGGCGGCAGGACCAGCGGCAGCCCGACCACAAGGGACACAGCGCCGATCAAGTGTGCTGCTGTTGATCTTGGCATGTTTCCCCCCTCCTTTGTCCTCTCGCGCCCGGCGAGCCCCGTTACGCGCCGACAAACTGAAGCAGCGGCATCAGACGCGAAAGCACAAGCGTAATCACCAGAGCGATAAGACCGAGCACGATGAGCAGGATCGTCCATGTTTTCAGCGATTCCATCTCGGTCAGGTTTCCCATGCGGGCGTAAATCCAGAAACCGCTGTCGTTCATCCAGGAACCGACCAGCGAGCCGCAGCCGATGGCGGCGGCCAAGTAGACGGGATGGCAGCCGAGCACCTGCGGAGAAATCTTCATCGCGGCGAACATGGACACGGTCGTGATCATCGAGACGGTGCCGGACCCCTGGGCGAACTTCATCAAGGACGCCACCCCGAAAGCCGTCACCATGATCAGCAAGCCGGTCGACTGGCTGTTCGGATTGAGATGCTCTTGGATCACCTGCTCGATGCCCGCTTCGCGCAGCATTGCCCCGAAAGCTCCGCCGCCGGCCGTGATCAGAATAATCACGCCACCGCTCATCAAGGCGGTCTCGGTCGCCTGTCCCAATTCGGCCAGCGATGAGCCTCGGTACCGGACCAACAAGTACATGGCAATGCCGGCCGAAAGCAGCAGAGCCAGGTTGGGATCGCCGATGACCGCCGTCACCGTGACGGCTCGAATCGCTCCGACCGCCTTCGCGACCGTGTTTGCCGAGATCAGAACGACCGGCAGCAGCACGGGGGCCAGCGAAAGCAAAAGCGGCGGCAATTCGTCATCCGGCAACGGTTCCAGTTCCTTTTCGCCCACGTACGGCCTCATCGGGATGTCCAGCGCGCGGTCGAACAACCGGCAAATGGGCAGCCCGATCAGAGCGGTCGGCAGTCCGATCAGCGTTCCCATCAGAATCATAAGGCCCAGGTCGATTTTCAGTTCATTGGCCATGAAGAGCGGCCCCGGCGTCGGCGGGACCAACGTGTGCGTGATCGCCGCACCGGCCGAAATAGCCGTGACGTACAGAACGTAGTTCTTGCGAGTCCGCCGCCACAGCGACCGAGCCAGCGGGACCAGCAAATAGAACACGGTGTCGAAAAACACGGGAATGGAAAGCACAAAGCCGCTGCCCATCAGGGCCATGGACGCTCGCTTTTCGCCCAGAGCTTGCAAGAACGACCGAACAATCCGGTCCGCCGCTCCGCTGTCCATCAGGCATTTGCCGATCACGGCGGCCAAAGCGATCACGATGCCGATCTTGCCGACGACCGACCCGAATGCTTCGGCGACACGCACGATCGATGCGGCCCACGGTCCCGGCGCCATCAGGCTGACCACGATCGCGCCGGTGATCAACGCAATGAAGGCGTTCATCCGCAAAACGACGATCAAGCCGATCACGACGACGATCCCCACGATCAAAACCGTCACTGGATTTTGAACCAGATGGATGATCCCGCCCGTCGTCGCCATCAGCTCCACCATCAGCCGCTCCCCTTTCAATCGGCCCGACCAATGCAAGTTTCGTGAGTTCTCGATTCGTCCGAGACCGCATCAAAACCGAATTGGAGTCTGAGTGCACCGCGGCGCGGTGACCGCGCCGCGGATCATCTCAGGCCAGCCGACCAGCACCAACCGGCCATCAGTTGAGCGCGTCGTTGAGACGGTGTTCCAGCGCAGGGCGTATTTGCTTGTCGTCGCATCCGTGTTCATAATTCGGGTTCCACATATCTTTGCTTGGTTTGTGTCGGTCGTCGGTCGGTCAGGATCGGACGAACCCGGCGGCTCCGGCGAGAAGGAGGCTTTGACCGTGAAAAGGCAGTTGTACGCGTTTTTCTGGGCCGGCGTCGCTCTGTTTGCGTTTGGAGCGACTCGGACTTGGGCCTGCTACGCCGTGATCGTTGGACGAGCAGCTTCGGCGGATGGTTCGGTGCTGGTCGGACACAACGAAGAGAACGGTGGCCGGAGGCTCTTGAATTTCCGCGCCGTACCGGCGCGCAGGTTTCCGAAAGGCGCCAAGACGCGGCTGTTGCGGGGCGGCACGATCTCGGCGGTCGAACAAACGGCCGGGTTTCTGTGGAGCGAAAATGTTGGTCTAGAGTTCAGCGACGCCTATTTGAATCAGTGGGGAGTGGCTGTCGTGAGCGATGGGTGCCCTTCGCGGGAGGAGGCCTTGGAAGTGCTGATTGCACGTGGCGAAATCCGTGACGGTGGCATCGGTTATATGCTCCGTCGATTGATCGCCGAGCGAGCTCGTTCGGCGCGGGAGGGCGTGCAACTGGCGGGACGGTTGATCGAGCGGTTTGGATACGTTTCACCCGGTCGCACCTATGTCGTCGCAGACCCGCGCGAGGCGTGGCTGTTGGCAGTGGTTCGCGGCCGTCGCTGGGTGGCTCAGCGGGTGCCCGACGACGTCGTGGTTCTGCTTCCGAACGTTTACGTCATTCAGCAGATCGATCTGAACGATCGAAACAACTTTCTGGCCAGCCCGGACCTGATCTCCTACGCCGTGGCTCGGGGCTGGTACGATCCCAGCAGAAAAGAGCCCTTTAACTTTCGTCGTGTTTACGGTCGGCCGCCGTATCAGCCCGATCCGCGACGTATGCGCGGACGCCAGCTCGTAACGGGCCGTGTGGACGAACCGGAGGACGGCGAGCCACCGCCGATCGGAGTCCGGCCGATGCGGCCGATGACCATCGCCGACGTAACTCGGGTCTTGCGAGATCGCGCCCTGCTTCGCGACGCTTTCGGTCGCACTCGTACCATCTCGACTCCGTATGCCCAAGAGAGTGCCGTCTTTCAGCTTCGCGAAGGCATCCCGAGAGAAATTGGGTGCGTCTATTGGCGTGCCACGGCCGAACCAGCGATCAGTGTTTATACGCCATGGTACCTGGGGATCACGGGCACCCCGCCGGCCTATTTTCGCCCTGGTCCGATCGACCGCCAACTCACACTGGAGCAACATTTCCATCCTCCATCAGGAACTTTCGACGAAGACCCTCAATTGGCGTGGTGGACCTTCAAGCGGCTGCAGGATTGGGTGCACGAGGATCTTCCGCGGCGTCTGCCGGTCGTTCGGCGCTCGTGGAACACGCTGGAACACCGAATGCTATCTTCGCAGAGAGCCGTTGAGCGCCGAGCGTTGGAGTTTGCTCGGAAAGACATGTCAATGGCGCGAACCTACTTGACGCGCTATTGCGAGGTCTTGGCCGAAGAAGCCTGCCAGACAGCGCGATCGCTGCTCCTGTCGGGACCATCCGGGCAGACAGCCCGCTCGCCTTGATTCACAGAAAAAGGGCTGTGTGTATGCCGCGGCCGGATGGAAAGGTCGTACCCGAACGCGCCACCTCTGGTAGCCGAACGCGCACCCGTTTGGCATCCCCACGGGAGACGTGCGGTCAAAGTCTGGCGACTTTGGCTACCTTCACGAAAGGAAGAACCGAATCGGCCGCGGCATAAGAACGTCCCGGCCGTTTTTTATTGCGCTTCTACGTCGTCGACGAAAACGTGTACGTCCGGCTTGGTGGTAAGCTGCAACAGTCCCAGGGACGGAGACAACAGCGGGATCGGGGGTTTGCCGCCGACAAAACGAAACTCGCTCAAGGGCATCGCCACCTGAGTCCACTGGGTCCCCGCCTCGGGGATTCGCTGCGGCCGCCACTCCCACTGCAAGCGGTCGCCGTCGGGCTGCTCGGCCACCAGTTGCACGGTAGGCAACGGGCAGGGTTTTTTCGCCGCTTTGACCCACAAGGTCAGCCGGGTCGCTCGGCCCCGGCGTAGCGTGGCCGCCCGAATTCCGAAGCAGATCATCGCCGACTGGCCGGGCACAATCTCCAGACTGTGCTTTCCCGAGTGCGCGGCCTGTGAACTGACCCGGTGTCGTCCAGGCCGGCGGTCGGCGTATTTCATGCGCCAGCGACGGTGTTGGCCCGGCTGTTCGAAATCCTGACAAAACACCGGCGGAGAACCGTCGTCATTGCCGAAGCCGACGGCCGTCGGCTCGAACGTCTGGATCAACGTCGAACACGTCACGTTCCGCGAATCCGCCACGGCGGCGAACCAGTTCACCGGCTCCGAAGGCTCGTCAATCGGGAACCGCGATACGAAGCGTCCGTCGCCGAGCGGCTTTGTCGGCGCCGCTTCCCACCATTTCGTGCGCCAAGGCAGCTCACCCGCAGCCCACCACACGTACGCTTGCGTCTTCCCTACGGCTCCGTGGACACGAAACCGCACCTCGACTTCGCGTCCATGACGAACCGGCTGGCCCGTAGCCGTGACGCGATGAAACGGTGCGCCTTCCCCTTTCAGGTGGTGGGCCATCCAAACGGTTTCCATGTAGGTGCGGTTCTCGCGATGATTGACCGGAGGCGGCCCGGCCATGCCTCCGGGAAGGGAAAGCATGTGGCTTTCGTTTGGCATGAAGCACCAGTTCTTTTCGCCGGGGACGTCGGCGAGAGTGCGCATCACCGCGTTAGGCCAGAAGAACCAATCGTTGGTGGGCGAGGCAACGAAGTGCGCCGCCGTGAGATTCTTCGCCCGACGGCCGGCATCCAGGTGCTTCAGCCAGATCGCGCGAGCCCGTGGTGGCAGGCCTTTCAGCCGGTGGGTCCAGGCGGATCCCACGTCGAAGTAGCCGCAACCGTACACAGAAAACGAGGCTCGGGCCCGATTCCCCGCGAGGCTGGCGATCATAGTCGTCATGTACCCACCCCAGGAACCGCCGAAAATGCCGACCCGTGATTTGTCCACATCGGGTTGCGAACGCAGCAACCGCAGACCGTTCAATGCTGCCACGACGCCGTCAAACAGAGGCGAATCTTCGGGGGAGGTCATTTTCGCGGGAAAAATCGTCGCGGCAGACAGTCCGAGTCGAACGCAGGGACCTTCCGAGTGAAACCGGGATGGATTGCCGATCCCGGGCTGGTCTTGGCAGACGGAAACATAGCCGCGCTTTGCCCAGCCGATGACCGCGCCGGAAA
>JAADHY010000221.1:2720-12591 GCA_013151585.1 Planctomycetota bacterium | reverse complement strand
CGGGAGAGGGTGGCCGCCGAAGGCGGCCGGGTGAGGGCGCTCCAACCAGAACTCGGTGCTGAAAAACGGGAACATTGTTCGCGCTTTCGTACCAATGAGTGTCTAGCGGCATTGGGCGATCATCGGATGGGGCGGCGTCAAGATCCGGTCAAAAGCGACTCGTGCCTGATGGCCTCGGCCTGCTCCGGAGCGTACAGCTCGGCATAGTACCGAACCGTTCGATCCAGCCCTTCGCTCAGGTCGACGCGTACCTCATAGCCCAGTTCGCGCTGAGCGGCCGTGATGTCCGCAAAGGAATGTTTGACATCGCCTGGCCGAGGCGGTGCAAACTCCGGATCGCAAGGGACGTTCAGCCGCCGGCAGATTTCTTCCAACAGCTCCAACACCGTGATCTGCCGGCCACAGGCGATGTTGTAAACACGGCCGGACACGCCTCCGGCCTCGGCCGCGCGCAAATTGGCCTCGACTACGTTGTTGACGTACGTGAAATCGCGCGACTGCGTGCCGTCTCCGTAGATGACCGGCCGGCGCCCCTCCAATAACGCTTTGACGAAAAGCGGAATCACCGCGGCATAAGGGCTATCCGGATCCTGTCGCGGGCCAAAGACGTTGAAGTACCGCAGCCGGACGGTCTCCAACTCGTAACATTCGGCGAAGGCCTGGCAGTACAATTCGCCCGCCAGTTTGGCAGCAGCGTACGGAGAAAGGGTCTGCGGAACCTGCCCTTCGTGTTTGGGCAGTTCGGGCTGGTTGCCGTAAGCGCTGCTCGAAGCGGCGTAGACCAGCCGGCGGACTCCGGCCCGGCGGCACGCATCCAGCACAACCAAGGTCCCGGTGGCGCAGGCCAAGTGCGTCGCCAAAGGGCGTTCTACACTGCGCGGCACCGACGCCAACGCCGCCTGATGGAACACCACTTCCACACCTTCCACCGCCCGCTGAACGCAGACGGGGTCCGCCACGTCCCCTTCGATGAACTCGACACCATCGCCCAACGACTCGACGTTCTCCAACGTGCCGGTGCTCAGGTTGTCCAACACGCGGACCTCATGACCGTCGCGGACCAGTCGCGCGGCCAGATGCGACCCGATAAACCCGGCGCCTCCCGTGACCAAATATGTCGCCATTCGCGGACTCCAAGAAAAAACCTCACCGCGCTCCGGAGACAGGCAAGCCCGTCCCGAGCCGGCTGAGAAACAGTAACGTCTGCTAAGCACGGAAAATCTAGCATGCTTTTCGCGATGGCGACGATTGAATGGGCCAGCGGATGTCGAGAAAAGACAACAGCGCGCCGACCAAATCGGAAATGGCGCTCCGCCCGGCCTTCTTGCGATCCATCCGACCGGTTTAACCCGACCAGCCGCGAAAAGGCCTTTTCTCGCCTTCAAGACTTACGGCCACGCCAGCGCAGCAGCGATCAGACGATGGTCGGAGCCGTTGGTGCGGCCGACACGGCACCAGAGAACTCGCCAGTCGGACGAAACGAGAATGTGGTCGACCCGAATCCAGGGCAAGCCATCGGGCCAGTGACGATGCGACGCGCACGGCGCGGTGAAGCCGTAACCGAAACCGGCCGCGTCGAAGGCATTCGTGTAGTCCGACCAATAAACCCGGTAAAGCGAGCTGGAGCTGGGTGTGTTGAAGTCCCCGCAAATCAGCACGGGCCGGTCAGCCGCGACACGATTAACAAATTGCCAGGTTTCTCCGGCTTCGGCCGACCGGCGTTCGAGCATCGCTTCTATCGCCCGGATGCTCTCGCCGGTCAAAAGCCCCTTCCAACTGAGTTTCCGCAGCGTGTGCCGGGGCGTCATCAAATGGAGATTCACCAATACGAACGGGCGTCGCGGAGCCTCGACCAGGACGGCGATCGCCGTTCGGCGGCCGAAGCCGGTCGTTTGGCATCGTCCCAGTTCCCGGAGCGGATAGCGCGAACCGATCCAAAGCTCGCCGACCCGCAGGCGATGCCACTCCAGGAAGAGTTTTGCCAGCAGCGGATGATCCTCGATGCATTCCTGAAGGGCCACCACGTCGGGATTCTGCTTGGCCACTTCCTGCATCACCGTAGGGAAATCCGGTCGAAAGTTCTGCACGTTACAACTGACCACTTTTATCCGCCCCGATTCGCCGCTCGGTATGCCAGAGGCCGATGACCACCGGATCGGGACACGCAATCCCGCGATCGGTCCGAGCGCCAATCCGACCGCCAGAAGACTCAACCAGAAGGTCCGCCGGTCGCAAAAAAGGCCGACCACCAGCAAGAGCCCCGCCGGCAGCGCGTAGGGCCGACGGGGCAAGTAAGTGAGCGCCGAACTCAACCACCACGACTCCGAAACAGCAGACAGCAGCAGCCAAATGACGGCCAGCGCAGCCAGGTTCAGCAAAGAAAGCCATCGCAAGCCTCGGACAAAGACCGACGGCCGTCTTTTCCCAAGACGGGAACCTCGGGGCGCGGAACGCACGCCGCCGTGACGAGTCGGACGAGGACCGGCCTCGCGGGGAAATTTTCTCGCTTTCGGGACCTGCGGCGGAACGATCGACATCACTCTCTCGACTTCGGCGTTGCGAACGGACTCGGACGGTTCCTCTTTGTCTCGGAAGGTCCGATCGGCCAGCAATGCGGGACCTCCCTGACTACACCCGGCTCGGCGCTGGGCTGGACGAGGGGAGCGGCAATGTATCCAAACCGGCGTCCGCGTCAAGGTCACTCCCGCGGCTGGTCATCTCAAGCGATGGTTCCCGCGCGTCTTGCTCGGCTTGGTGCACTAACTGGGCCATCTGCCAAGCCGTTACGTAGAAATAGCGAAATCCCGGCCGGCACTCAGCGTACTCGGCCAGCTCGGCGTGAAACCGCTCCATGGCCGGTCCGAGAAGCATCCCGATGTTGGCCGGGTTGCATCCGTGGGTGTGCAGTTTGACGAAGACCCAGTTCGGTTTGCCCGCGACGTGCACGCCAGCTCGAAGCCATAGTCGCAAACGGGCCAAAGTCGGCGGATTGGTTCCATGGAGCTCGCCGTTTTCTGTCCGAGGCAGCAGGCCTAGCTTGCGGTTGCCCCAGTCGAGCGCCAGAGGTCCTTGGATCATCAGCAGACCGTCTTGGGGCGGCATTTGTCCGACCCGAGCCCGCAGGCCGGTGTCGTGCGACTTCGGCCGACCGGGATGGTCCACTGCGTAGTAAATGCTGTTGACCGTCCTCGTCTGGGTGGGATCCGGGGCCGACGGCAGGGTAAAGTCGGCGTAACAGCCGGTCTCCCGCAAAACGTTCAGTTCCTCGTTGACGCCGCACCAACGTCCGTCCGGCCGCGAGTTGCACAAGGCCCAATTCCCGTGAATGAACCCGTAAAGAACTTGCCCCGAATCGGGATCGCGTCGGAGTAGTCCGTGCCGACGGAAAAGGGTCTTCCGGAAAGAATCCAGCTTTTCGCGAAGTGTCTCCGCGGTGTCGTTGTCGTGGTGCAGATGCACTTCGACGTCGCCAAAGCCCTGCCGACACAGCTCGCTCAGCCGATCCAGGTACTCCGGACGGTATTGATCCTGGGGAAAGAAAAACGTGTGCTGCGGAACCTGCCCGCGACAGTCGTGAAACTGACCAAACAGACGAGGATATTGATCGCACCAGCGGCCGACCCGCTCCATAGCAGCGTGAAATCCCGGATCGCCGAACTCTGGTTCGAAGTGATCGCAAATCGCGATGAACACGTTCACTGGATCACTGGCTTCAGTGTCCCGGCTTCGAGATTCACGCGAAAACACGTATGCCGGCAGCCAAAGGTGCATGTGCCTCCGCCGCACCGCGATCCATGCCACGATGCCGAGGGCGGCAGTCACAATGCTCAAAAAAAGGAGCATCACCATGACAAAGCCAAACGTCATGTCGGGACTCCTTGGCAGCGCGGAACCTCACGTTCGACGTCCGGGGTGTGGTCCGACGGGCGTCCGAGCCAGTGCGACACGGACACCCACCGCACCGCCTGCAGCGGTTCGGCTCGGGCGAGCTCCCGGACGGCGAACTCCGCGAAGGGATACATGTCGTGCAGCAGCACAATGTCGCCGGCCGCCGGCCGATACTGGCCGGTCCAGCGGTCTATTTCCATGCGCAGACGCATGGCGTAGTCGCGAGGATCAACGTTCCAAAGCACAATCGTTTGGCCCATTCTCCAGAGGCCGACGCACTTGGCCGGTGTCAGTTCCCCTTTCGGGGGGCGAACCAACCGGGTGTCGCAGCCGACCAGGTCTTGGAGAAGTCGCCTGGTCCGGCGGACCTCGCGAAGAAACGCTTCCGCGGTCGTCTGGCTTGGCTCAGCATGCGAGAGCGTGTGGTTGCCCAATTCGTGTCCCTCTTGGACGATGCGTCGCAGCAAGTGCGGATAGCGCCGGGCCTTCTCGCCGATGACGAAGAAGGTCGCTTGCGCACCGGCCTCCGCCAAAGCGTCCAGAAGCCGCGGCGTGTGTTCGGGGTGCGGACCGTCATCGAAGGTCAGCGATACGCAAAGCGGCTGGCCAGCGGCCGACTGACTGCCACGAACCAGTAACAGCCGCGGCGGGAGCAGCCCCGCCAACACATGTTTCATCGCTTGTCGAAGAATGCTCATCGGCGAAGGTTCTTTGCAAAAAACATCCCAAAACGTCTGTTGTGTCTTTGGACCTCACAATGTTCGCGCCACGCATTTCGGTCTGACGGTCGCAAGCTGGCGTTTCGGTTGGAGCGCAAGCGGACACCCTTGTTCTCGTTGTGGGAGCCCGGACATTCCGCGTTTTCAGTGTCTCCGCCATCGGCCTCGGCGGATCCATTGACGAACTTTCGTCAAGAGGCCCGTTCCGGCCAATGCGGCTCGGAGGCCACGTCTGGCGGTGTCTTGAGCCTTCAGAATCCCCATCGTCACGCTTGTGCGAAAAGTTGACGGCATCAGCCACACGTTACCGCTTTTGGAGGAATGAGTTGCGAAAAGGCGTTTGTAAGAGGCGTCTCCGCCGCCGAAGTCGAACCATTCCGGCGGCCGTTCGGCCTGCAGGTCCTCCAGCACTTTCAGCAGCAGCACTTGGCCGGGCGAGTAGTCCGCGAAGCGGCGGTCGTAGCCGACTTCTTCGTAATCGAATCGGCCGTTGAACTGCGTCCCGATCAAGAAGGCGATCGGCTGGCCGTCGCGCCGCAGCAAGTAGCTCCGCAGAGCGCCTAACCGAGCAAGCCGAGTCAGCAGACGGTGTTCCCGTTCGTCATTGCGCACGCGCAGACCGAGCTGTTGCGTTTGCCACGTGTGCAACGAAACCTGGTGAGCTTGGCGGAGGAAGTCCGCGACCTGCTCAGTTTCCGTCACTCGAAGTAGCTCAATCGGTCCAATTTTCCTCAGTCGTCGCCGAAATTTGTTACGGGTTTTCGACGAGAAACTTTTCCAATAATCGTCTGGTTCTTCGGGAAACCGAATCCGATGCCTTTCCTGAAAGGGAACGGGCAGGACCACGCGAGTCCGTCGCTGATCGACGGACTGGACCGCCCGCCAAAGCTCTGTCTGCTCGTCCAGATCCTCGATCAGCAACATGTGGCGGTTTGAATGACCGACGTAGCGGGCCGCCTCTTGCAACAAGGCCACTTGGACCGAGCCGGACGGATCGCCCAAAAATCGATTACCCGCAAGCCGCCAGCCTGTCAGTTGCCAGGCCGGCCCCAGCTTCGGCACAAGGGGCAGGCGAAGAACCTTCGGCACCAGAATGGCTAGCCCCGCCCAACCGCGCCAGCCAAAGGCAATCAAAACCCCGCACGAGAGGAGCCTCTTTTTCGACTCGTTTTCCGCACGCAACGCCTCGGCCTTCAGCTCCTCCAGCACATATTCCGGATGCTGGGTGATGTGCGCATCTGGGTCGCCGTCGAACACCTCCTGCCAGCGGGCGATCACGCCGGCAAACTCGGCGTCTGCTTTCGCTTCGGCGTCGAATGGAATGACTTCGACCGGCGGAAGTTCGGTCGACTCGCGGCGTTCCGGGTCGAGACATGTCGAACCCCGAGCGACCGAATTGCGATCGAACGCCCGCACCATTTCGTCAAGTTGAGATGTGTCTGACATCAATACAACTCCCGTTTCTTCTCGCCTCGGGCCCCAGTCGCGAGATTCGCTGGCGTCTGCAGTTCCCCATCAAACGACGGAACTTTTTGTCGTCTCCGAACGGTTATCTCTATTCGCCTTTTTCCGGCACCGGAAAGACACGCTCGCTGGTGTCTGTCCTAACCGTGGCCCATTGGCAGCGGCGACGGACCGCGGCCCTCCGGCAGACGACGAGCAGGCCTGCGGCTCCCCGCCGAAGCTTTCACTCCTGCTCCCTGTCAAGTTCGAGGCCGTAGCCCACCTCCCGGGTACCCTCTAGAACCATCGAGCCAACCATCGTTTTCTTCGGCCGCAACTTCAATCGCGCCACTCGGCCGCGGAACGTTCGCCGCGAGCAGAAAACCCAGCGCGACAGCAAAAGCGTGGTCGTCTGAGCGCCTTGAGCAGCTCCGAAAAGCCCCGGCCCCAGGTGGACCGACTGGTCGCCTCGACGAAAGCTGTCTTCGATCATGCGGGCGATCAGCAGGGCCATCGCCGCCTGACCATCGGGACCGGATCGCTGTCCGGAGCACACGACCTGGACGTGTCCATTCCAAACGTAGCTGTAGACGAACGCAGCCGCACGGTCATCGAGCGTCAACACGTTCCAGTCGACGGCACGGTCGTTCGACGCGGTTTCGTGCAGTTCCGCCACGAGCCTGAACGGAGGTTGGACGATCGGCCGGTATCGTTGGCCAATGTCCTCGGTAACCGTCTGCCGATTCGAAGCGGCCAAGCCGGAACCGGCATCTCTGTCCGACCCGACGGTGAGCTGTCGCTTGCCGTTCGCCCGTCTTGCAACGGCGCTTCTCCCACCGGTTCCTTCCTGGCCGGCGATCAGATCCCGGCAGACTGCCAGCCAACCATCCGCTGACCGCAACGGCTCGTCCCCCGGCTCCCCCGATCGCGCGCGCAGGTAGCGAAGACGGGCGTGGCCCTGCAGTTGCTCTGTACATTGCGCGAGTCGCCGGCGGTAACTGATCGGCCGCTGCTTCCAATAGCTCCGGTGATCGCCGCGACAATCCACAAAGGCAACAAAGCCCAGCGGCACGTGGGTCGCTCGGAGCCCGGCCGCGCGAAAAGCTGCGTCGAGGGCCGAAGGCTCCGACACGTCCTTCGACCGGCTAAACAGTTCCAGCACGTCCCAATCGCGCACGGAGCCGGTCAGATATTGCAGAGCCGCCTTGATCGCGGTGATCGACGGAGCTCCGACGGCACCGCTCCAAATCGCGAATTCCGGCGTGGCGTGCGTCAGCCAACGCAGTCCGGTGATCGAGCCGTGCGGCGCAACCGTGGCTAAAGGCCATGCGTTCACCACTTCCGCGTTTTCATGCGCGAGGACGACCCGAAGCCGCCGCCCCGCACCGACCACCGACCAAAACGCTCGCAAGAACTCGAGCGACTGCACGTAAGACGGCACCGGAGTCCGCTCCATCAAATGGCCCCAAAGCGGTCCGAAAGCGCGCAGCTCGGCGATGTCGTTCAGCTCGGACACATGCCAGCTTGTCGGGCACGTCGATCTCATCGAACTACGCTCCTCTCTGTTGCCAGAGCGGTCACAACATTTCCGGGACGGTGTCTTCCTGGGACCCCCACCGCCGCCAGACAATCTGTTGCGCCAACCAAACCACGGCTAGCACGGCCCCACCCGCGGCGGCAATAGCGAAAAGCAGAGGCCAACCCCTCCCGGTGACACGCCGCGAGACAAGCACCGAATACGCCAGCAAGGCCGCCAACGGCAGCAGTTGCGGAGCGATCGCTTCGCGCAGCAGCCGTCGTGGCTCGCACCCCAGTTGTTTCAACGCGTAGGGCAGCAACAGCCCCAACTCCACAGCGATCAAGGGGACCGCCGTTCCCCAAGCGACGCCCATCAATCCAAAGGGGCGGATCAGCACCAGCGTCAGCCCCAGATTGGCCAGAGCCTCCAGCGCATACAACAACGCCGGCACGCGAACCCGAGCCATTCCGAACATGACCGCCCGCACCACCTCCATGGGCGTCGACACGATCCGGGCCCCCAAAAGTACGAGCAGCAGAAGATGGCTTTCGTCGTAGCCGGCCCCCACCCACGTTTCAATCACCGCTTTGCCGAAGAAGCCGGCGCCAATAAAAAAGCCCATCATCAGCAGAAAGGCGAAGCCGAGCCCTTTGGTCAGCAGCGATTGCAACATTCGAGTCTTCTCATGGGCGTGTAGCTCTCCCGCCCGCGGCATCATGACCATTCCGACACACGTCACCGGCTTGCTGATGAACTCGCAGAGCCGAGCCGCGATGAAGTACGGCACGATTGCTTCGGCCCCGAGAACGAACCCGATCACAATGTTGTCGGTCGCCCAGATCACTCGCTGCGAGACGTTGTGCAAGAAAGCAAAGCCGCTAAACGAGAAACACTCCTTCAGAACCGGCCACGACAGATAACGTCGCCCAAACGACAGCCCGGGGACTTTCCGAAAGGCGAAGTAAACGTAGCCCACATTCTCAATCGTCGTGACGGTCAAGAAGATCAAGGCGAGCGTCAGAAGCGCGTGGCGCTGGCTTAGCAAGAAAATCGTCAGATAGAAGCGAGCGACACCGGAGACGAAGATCATACCTCGCTCGAGATCGAACCGCTGAATCCCGACCAGCACGCCTCCGAAGACACTGCCGACGATGCCCACCGCCGTGTTGATCCCCAAAATGACGAACACCCAGCGAATCTCGACCAGCGATGCGCCGCTCCAATCGCCCAACCAAGGAGCGGCCCACGCCAATCCCAAAGCCGCCGCGATCGCCACGGCTCCCATCGCCAGATAGACGGCGCCGATGACGTTCACAACTTGATTCATCCGATGGGTTTCGTTCCGCGCGTGATGCGCGGCCACGTAACGGCTGATCGTTTCGCCGAAACCGAGGTTGAGCAGCCCCGAATAGCCGGCAATGGAATTGATGAACAGCCAAAGTCCGTACGTCGTGTCGCCCAGCGTGTGCAGGACGAACGGCATCAAAATCAAGCAGATCAGCGCCCCGGTGGCGTAATCGCCCCAGGTGGCCAGCAGGTTGATTGTCAATCGCGGGACGCGTTTCATCATCTCGCCAAAGAGATCGTCAGAACGAACAACGAAACAAAAAGCGCGGCACTGCTTGTTGCCAAGCGGATCAGGTTCTGAGTGTCCCACCGAATCAGCAGGGGCACCGGCTTCAGGTGCGCTCGGACCAGGTTCACGTAGACCGCACCGATGGCCGCCACCATGTAAGTCGGGACTACGTAGCAACGCGACAGCGACATCATCCCCATGCACCACCCGACAAGCACGGCCGCCACAAATGGATACATCCGGCGCAGGTCACGATCAGGGATTCGGGAAAGGAAACGCCGCATCCGGATTAGGGCCAACCCGGAAAAGAAGAAACATCCGAAAAACAACGTTCCGCCGACCAGCCCCAACTCGACGTAGGCATGAATGAAGGAATTGTGCGCGACCAGGCCGGCGACGTCTTCGTACATGCCCAAGCCGATGCCGAACAAAACGTCCGGCGATTGGATGGCGACGAAACCGTCGCGCCAAAGCAGAATCCGCTCGTGTCCGGTGCCGCTTTCCAGATCAATGCTGGCCTGCCGGCCGCCCAATAAGGGGAGAGCGGCCAGCCCCAGGACACCCAGGGCGGCTGCCGGCTTCCAGCCATAGCGGAAGTAAACCAGCGTTATCCCAGCGGCTCCCGCCGCGAGCAGGCCGCCCCGCGAATGCGTGCAGTACAGTCCGCATAGCAGGACTGCAATCGGTCCCAGCCACAAAAAACGCCACGTGCCCAGCCACCGATCC
>JAADHY010000221.1:0-2701 GCA_013151585.1 Planctomycetota bacterium | reverse complement strand
GCCCGCCGCTACGATCAGCAGCGAGATGTCGTTCGGGTCGGAAAAGATGCCGGCCCCGCGCATGCGGACCACCCGTTGCGCCTCGTTCGTCAGCGTCACCCCGTCCAGCTCGACTACATGGTTCACAAAAGGTAAATCGACCCAGCCTTGATAGTCGGCCAAACACAAGGTCACCAGTCCCGACGAGGCCAACGCGACGGCGAGCAGAAACAGTCGCAGTCGCGCCACCGAATTGATAACGGCCAGGAACAAGAGGTAGTAGATCAGCGTTTTGAAGAACAACACGCCGGCGTCTTTGGCCGCTGAAAGATACACGTGCGTCAAATGAGACATCACGGCGGCGAAAAGCAAGCCTACGACACAAAGAGTGACCGGCTGCCAGGTCATGGCTCGCCACGAGAACTGTCGCAGAATGCGTCGGTGAGCGAGCAGACACGCACCGACAATGAGCAGCTCGTAGATCGGTACCTCCGCGAGGTCCGGCACCATTTCGCCCGGACGCAAAATCAGCGTCGCGTTCAGCAGCAAGAACAGCAGCAGCGCGATATCGGGTCGAGACTGTCGATCTTCCGCGTGAGCGACCATTGGCTTGGATACTCGCAGCAAGACGGGCGAGTCCGATCGGGCCCAAGGGCTTGGCTCGGCCGAACCGTTCAAGAACGTGATCGCCGCGGCGCGAAGAGTCCGCGCCACACACCGGCCTTGGGCTGAAACGCCGGGCGCGCACCATCAGGACGCTGCAACTATAGGTCGAGTCTCGACGGACGCGGCGGGCTTTCCGAGGGAGCGGCGGGAGTCATCGCTAAGGAACCCCGCACAACCGGCATAATCCGAAGGGATCGCCACGCTCGGAACGATCGCCCAAGAAACAAGAATCTCGCAATCTTGATCGTTCGTTCAAGACTGGTCTGCCGAAGTCCGGTCGGCCGTCGGAAGCTGCAGCCTGAATCCGGCTTCCCTCGCTCGTTTCTCGCTCGTTTGCAACGGGCCAACGTTTGTTGATGGTCCGTCGGGGCGTGCCGTCCGGGCCGAAAGCTGGTCGGCGTGACCAATCGGAGAAAAAGAAAAAGGGCGGCCAGGTTGTCCCTGAGCCCGCCCCGCGTGAGTTAGCGAGTCAGTCGTGCGATCTCCTGGAGATCGACCGGATCAAAGCGCGTCCAGGTCCGCCAGCACGTCGTCCGGCAAGGTGAAGGTTTCGTCGATTTGGCTGGCCGGATCGCGGATCGTGTCGTTGCCCTGATTCCCAGCCACTGTGTCCGTTCCGCCTTGACCATTCACCCAGTCGTCGCCGTCGCCGCCCAGGATCACATCGTTTCCGACATTGCCGAAGAGCTGATCGTTGCCATCGCCGCCGAGGATGGTTTCATCGCCAAAGCTGCCGGCGATGGTGTCATTGCCGTCGCCACCGTTCATTCGGTTGGCGAAGGCCCGGGTCCCGGCGCGGACATCGATGAAATCGTTGCCGTCTCCGCCGATCAGGTCATTGTCGCCCACACCGCCCAGCAGGGTATCGTTGCCGTTGCCGCCCCGGACGGTGTCGTTGCCACCTTGGCCGCTCAGGTAATCGTCGTTGTCGTCGCCGTTTAGATCATCGGCTCCGGAACCGCCGAAGAGGAAGTCGGCCCCAATCCCGCCTCGGAGCGTATCGCTGCCGCTGGTTCCGCCTGCCCCGCCGCTCAGCGTGTCATCACCGGCGTCGCCGAGAAGCGAATCGTTGCCGTCCGAGCCGTCGACGAAGTCATCCCCATCGCCGGCGGAGATGGTATCGTCGCCCGCGTTCCCGACAAGCGAATCGTTGCCCAAACCTCCGGTGATGCTGTCATTGTCGTCCTGGCCGTTGACGGTGTCGTTTCCGTCGCCGCCATCGATGATGTCATCACCGGCACCACCGAGGATCGAATCATCGTCGCCGGCACCAAGCAGCGTATCCGCGTCGTTGCTTCCGGTCAGAACATCATCCCCGAAGCCGCCGTCGAGCGCCAGCCGCACGTTGCCGATATTCGATCCGGCCGCGGTGAGCACGTCGTTGCCCGACTCTCCATTGACGGTCAGCGGCACGGCCGGGACGTTATCGATATCGCTAATCGTGACGGCGTCGTCTCCTGCTCGAGCGTTGACGACGACCTGAGCGAACCCAGGACCGACTCGCAACGTGCGAGCCCCATCGCTGATCGTCAACTCATTCGCCGCATTCTGCCCGATCAAGAAGATATTGGCCGTGATGTCGCCCAAAGCCTCGACCGTATCGACATAGTCCGTCGTTTGGACCAGATCGTTCCCTTTTCCAATGCTCCATTGCAACGTATCCGTGCCCGTTCCTCCGTCGAGCGTGTCGGCCCCGCCTTGTCCTTTCAAAACATCGTCGCCGGCGCCGCCCAGCAAGGAGTCGTTCCCCGCGTTGCCGAAGAGCTGGTCATTGTCTTCTCCGCCGTCCAAAGTGTCATTGCCGAGACTTCCGACGACCAAATCGTTGCCGACGTTACCGAAAAGCGAATCGTTGCCGGTCGAGTTGCCTCCACGAACCGTGTCGTCGCCCGAGCCGCCGTCTACCGTGTCCGACCCGCCTTGACCGTCCAGGTAATCGTTGTCGGCGCCGCCCGTGATCACGTCATTGCCCGAATTTCCAAAGGCACTGTCCTGGCCGGCTCCTCCGTCGAGCGTATCGTTGCCGACATCGCCGTCAAAGAGATCGTTGCCGGCT
>JAADHY010000598.1 GCA_013151585.1 Planctomycetota bacterium | reverse complement strand
CCGTATTCCCGCTTAGAATACCGCACAAATTTCCGCACGATGCTTGTGCGACAGCCCGGATTCGGATAAGACTACTGCGCACTTCGCGGGCCAAAGAATGCGCCTGAAGGACGCCGCGAACCCGGGCTACTTATGAATACGGGACGCCCCTTGAGAGCACGCGAAATACAAAAGGCGAAGCATGAGCGAGGTGATCCGCTAACCGTCTTTTGTTTACGCTGCGGGGTTGTGTGGTCCGTGGATCGTCCGGGCTAGCCCGTCCGGCCAGGCGTTGCCACGTTAGGCGGGGCGAGCCGATTTTGCGGCCACCGCTCCGACCCGTCTGGGACGCATCGAACGAACCGATCTAGTCACTTGGGAGAGGGATAATGAGAATCATGCGAAAAGGAGCTCGTCGTGCCCTGTGCGCTTTGGCCTCGGCGGTGATCGGCATCAGCTCGCTTTTGGCTGCTGAGCCCATCGACGCCATCTCGGATCAGGCCAGTCTGGTGATTCGACTGAAACAGCCAGACGCAACGATTCAGAAGGTCGTTGACTTCGTCAATCAGGTCCAGCCGGGGCTGGGAACGATGGTCCAAGCACAGGCGCAAGGACTCGGCGTTCTGATTTCTAACCCCACGTTGGCCGGAGTAGATCAAAAGCAGGATTGGTACGTGGCGGCTTTCGCCAAGGCGGAGGGCGAGCCGGGAGTCTTGTTCGTCATCCCCGCCACGGACGTCAAAGCCTTCCAGAAGGGTCTGGGGGACCAGTTTAAATCGGTGGCAAAAGACAAGTTCGTTGTCTACTCCGACGATGCTGCGACACTGGAGGCGGCGCAGAAACGCCTTTCGGGAGAGGGGCGGTCGATCGCCGAGGTAATCGCGGAGAAATCCAAAGAGCTGTTCGACGCCGGTGATTTGTCGGTCTATATCAACGTGACTCAGTTGCGGAAAGTTTACAAGAAACAACTTGACGAGGCCGAACAGAAAATCGACGAAGTTTTCGACCAACTCTCCCAGACACCCATGCCGCAAACCGGCATGGACGTCGGAGCCATGGTGGAGATGTACAAGCAGATGGTCTCAGCCTTCCTCCAGGCTGTCCGCGATACGAACAGTTGCACGGTCGCGTTGACTGTGGCACGAAGCGGTCTGACGTTTGACGAATACGTTTTGGTCGCCCCCAGCTCGCCGACTGACCGCTTCTTGCAGGCCAATCCCCCGTCCGAACTGAAGTTGTTTGCTCGGTTGCCGGCCGGCAAGCCGGTGTACGCTGGCTTTTTCGCTGACATGGCCCGTCTGGCCCAATGGGGAACCAATTTGTATGGTTCAATGCTCAAAGACAATCCGGAGTTCAAGAAACTGACGACGGAAGCCATGCAAGAGCTGAGCAAAGCCCAGTTCGGCGACATGGTCAGTTGTTTCTGGTTCGGAACGATCGCGTCCGGAGTCATTCGATCGGCGACCATCAGCGAGGTGAAACCGGCCACCGCCCTGCGGAAAATGACGCAGACGATGCTGGAGCTGATGGCGAAGATGGAAACGCCGGGGATGAAGTACGAGATTGAGACGAAGACGGACGCCGAAAAGTACGGTGACTATCCGGCCGACATTTATCGCGTCAAGCTTACAATCGACCAAGAAGCCGATCCCACCGGCATGGCCAAGGCCATGATCGATGCCCTTTACGGGCCAGAGGGGCTCACGACGCGGACCATTTACTTGCCTGGCAAAGTCGTGCAAGTGCTCGGTGGCGGAAAAGACACCGCGATGGAAGTCCTCGAAAGCCTCGAAAAACCCAAATCGGGTACGCCGGCCGAATACATGGCCCTTCGCCAACAACTCTTGCCCAAAGCCAACGTCCTGGTCTTGATCGACTTGCCTGGCACGGTCTTCCAGATCTTCAAACTAATCGTTGACAGCGGAAAGTTGCCCATCCCGGTGACACCGGACATGCTGAATGGGCTCCAGATTTCTCCCTCGTACATGGGCTTCGCTGTCGCGACCGAACCTCAAGGCGTGCGGGCGAAAACCGTCATTCCGACCAAGCAGTTCCAGAACATCATGCAACTGGTCACCTTCGCGCAGCAAGTTTTCATGAAGGTGCAGATGCAGCGACAGGAGGGGCAGTTCTAGCCGGAGGCGGCGCGCCCAGATCGACGTGCGGACGGAAGTGGATCCTTCGAATGCGGTGGCGAGGCCCGCGTGGCACGCCACCGTTTTTCGAGGATGCCCTATCGCCCGGATGTTGTTCACAGGGAGCCGACGGCGACGAAATGGCAGAGCTGTTCGCCGAATCGCCGCCAACTAACAGCAGAACAACCGACTGATGGTTGAACGGTCACCGATGCTCGGAGAAAACCAGCCAAGCAACGGACTCCGCGAAAGCGCGGCACAGGCCAGCCACACCACGGCGGATGCCGCCCGCTGCCCTCTTCCGGGCAGCCCGGTGACCCGCCTTTTCGTATTTCCGGCTGTCACGGTCGCTGCGGTTGTAGCCGTTTGGCTGTTATTCGGAGCGATTGCGACGGAGCGGCAGGACTGGCGCACGCTGATTTCGCAACTGCAAACGGGCAGCCAGCGCGAGCGATGGGTGGCGGCTACGAAATTGGCTCAGTTGCTGTCGGCGCAGGCTAAGCGGGATGATGGCGCCTCTTTGGCGAAGAACCGTGACCTGGCGGTCGCGCTCACTTCCATGTTGGAGGACCAACTCCAGGCTCCTTCCAGTTCAGACGCAGAAGCCAAGCACCAAGCCTTCTTGGCGCGAGCATTGAGTCTTTTGGACGTTCCTGACGTCGTGTTGCCGGTCCTTCGGCACGCGGCAACCGATTCTCCTCACCGGGACGTGCGCAAAAACGCGCTGTCGTCGATTGCCTTGATCATCGGACGAACGAACCAACAGACGACTCGTCTCGATTCGGAGTTGTTGACCGAGGACTTGGTTCGGGTCTCGCATGAAGCGGATCCCCTTTTGCGTCAACTTTCTGCTTACGCTCTGGGACTGTGTCCCGAACCGACAGCGCAGCGGCGTCTGACGGAGCTTCTAGACGACCCCGACCGCAACGCGCGATTGAACGCGGCGATCGGGTTGGCGCGACAGGGGCGAACAGACGGACTGCCCGTTTTTCGAGCAGAGCTCGAACTGGCAGCTTCGCGTCAGTCGCGGACGCTGCCCGGACAGGCCGCTTTGTCCGCCGATCGGTTCGAGCGTTTTGTCCGGCTGCGCAACACGCTGAAAGCCCTCACGGTGATTGCGCCGCGTCTGGACGGCACCACTCGGCGCGAATTGGCGACGATCGTCCGTCGAATCGCGGAGACTTTCCCCGCCCCGTCCATCCGTGCCATCGCCATCGCGGCGTTGCGCACGCTTCAGACGGTCAACACAGGAAGCCACGAATCAGCATATAGGCCGCCAGTGTCAGAAGGGTCAAGAGGCTGACTCGCTGGGCGTGGGGCCGCCAGCGGACCAGGGCGAAAAGGCCTACCACGAAAACAATTGTCATGCCGGGATCTCCCCACGGCACCAGCGGAAAGACCCAACCGCGGCGACTCCACGGCCAGAAGAGACTGACTTCCCAGTCGGCCAACGTTGCCGTTCCCGACACCAACATGTCGGCCAACAGGTGGCTGAACGTCGCGATGATCGCGACCAGTATCCACAGGCTGCAGCGTCGTCCGTCGACGGGCCTGCTGTTTTGGGCGAGGGACGCCGCGCCTTCGATTCTCAGCATCTGCCCCAGCCAGTAGGCCATTCGAGGAAGCACGGCCCAGCGACAATCTATCAAGCCGATGAGCGTCCCCACTAGAACGCAAGCCAACACGTTGTGGCCCCACAAACGGTGCCCGGCGGCAAAAGCCGAAGAACTGAAAAGCAGCGTCAAGCCGTCCCAGTCCGGAGCGGCCGCGGCCAAACCCGCGACTGCCGCGACCGGCCAACCGCACCGTCGTGTCAGTCCCGCCGCGATCGCTCCGTTCATCCCCAACATGACGTGTTCGAAGGTCGTCATGGATCATCCCTTTGGGGCGACGACGAGACTCGCGGGTCGCGCACTGCGGTGTCGTGGCAAATGGGCGGTCGGTGCGCGTCGGGACGGTTTCCGAAGCGAACGGGCTCGTCGACTTGCTCCCTGCGGCCTTAGACCTCGCCGTCGAGCTTTTCCAAAGGGCCGACGGCGGCGGTGGTCGTCCAGCCGAGCGGGTAAGCTTCCAGAACGCGCCGGATATCGTCCAAAGTCAGCGATCGTAAGGTTTGCAGGTCGTCGTCCACCGATCGGTACTCGCCGCGATAAATCCAGTTGCCGCCCAACGACGAGAGCCGCCCCATCGGCCGTTCGCTACGCAGCACGATCCGAGAAGCCACTTTGTTCTTCGCTCGATTCAGCTCGTCCTCAGTCAATCCGTCGCGGTTCACTCGATCGTACAGGCGGCGAATCCGCTTCAAGTTGTCAACCACGTTCGGCGGATCGCAGCTCACGTAGGTCATGAACGCTCCGCTGCCGTCGAAATCGTTGTAACCCAGCTCGGCTGCTTCAGCATGTCCCGGGTCGACCAGTTCCCAGTAGAGGCGGCTGCCGGTATCGTCGCCAACGACGACCGAAAGCAGCTCGGCGGCGAACCGCAAATCGCTGCGAGCAGGCGGCGCAGGATTCATTAGCACCAGATGCTCCTGGACACTACTCGGTTTCTCCACGACACGGACACCCCCAGTTGGTTTTGCCTCGTCTGTGTTTCGGCTGGCGGCGCCGGACGGCCAGTGCGAACAATGCCGCTCGGCCAGCTCGCGAATCGGCTCCCATTCGGCCTTGCCGGCCACGGCGAGCACGATGTTGCCGGCTCGATACCGCTCGCGGTGATACTTTCGCATCTGCTCGACGGTCAGCGCCCGGATGCTCTCGGTCGTTCCGAGAATGCACTGGCCGAGCGGATGCCCGGCGAAATGGGTTTCCATCGCCTTTTCGTAGACCAGGAAGGACGGCATGTCTTCGTACATCCCGATCTCTTCCAGGATGACATTCTTTTCCATTTCGAAGTCTTCAGCCCGCAGCGCCGGAAAAAGGATGCTCGCCAGCAGTTCGAACGTCCGGGGCAGATATTCCGGCAATACGGCTGCGTAGAACAGTGTGATTTCCTCGCTCGTTTGAGCGTTGTAGCTGGCACCGAGCTCGTCGAAGATGCGGTTGACGTCGTCGGCCGAGTAGCGATCGGTGCCTTTGAAGGCCATGTGTTCCAGGAAATGACTCACCCCCAACCACTGGCGCGGTTCGTCACGCGATCCCGTCCGCACAAAAAAACCGATGGCGACACTGTAGACCCGAGGGTCCAGCTCCGCGACAATCTGAAGTCCGTTGTCCAACTGTTCTTGATGGAAAGTCACTGGCAGTCTCCTGCGCAAGCCCAGCTCGGTGTGTTCCGCAACGAGAAGGTGGTGGCCGCGTCCCGTCCGCGCACTCAATCCGAATCGCCCCGCACGGCCGCGGGCGGCTCCAGCGGCTTTGGCCCGATCGTCAGGATGGTGAAATCACGAGCCGGATAGCGGTGGACGTAGTCGAGGACGGCGTCGACGGTCAAAGCCTCCACACGGTCCCGAACTTCGGCGAGGGTCCGAACGCGTCCCAGAAAGAACCAGTCCCGGGCGACCGCGCCGGCGCGAGCCATCGTCGATTCCTGTTGCATCACGAGCGAACTTTTCGCTCGCGCCTTGCATCGATTCAATTCGTCCTCGGCGATGCCGTCGCCGAGTCGCACCAGCTCGTGAATCGTGACGTCGAGTGTCGCCTGAGCGCGTTCGGCCGTGGTGCCCGCGTAGCACAAAACGCGAGCCTCGTGCGGCAGGCTGCTGAGCGTCGCGTAGACCGCGTAGCACAGCCCTCGTTTCTCGCGCACTTCGGTAAACAACCGGGAACTCATGCCACCGCTCAAGACGCTGACCGCCGCCCACGCGGCATAGTAATCCGGATCGCTGTACGGGACGGCCGGGTAGGCAATGCCGATATGGGTCTGGGTCGAATCTTGCTGGATGCAGTCAACGGCCGGACCTCGCGGACCCGGCTCGATGCTCGGTTCCGGCTTGGCCGACCACTGACCGAAGACCTCTTCGACAATCGCGCGCACGGCAGAGGCGTCAACGTTCCCGGCTACGCCTAGAATCGCTCCATTCGGACGAAAGTAGTGATGGTAATGCTCTCGTACCGTTGCCGCATCGATGCGAGGAAGGTCCTCCAAAGTCCCATCCGGCGGTCGTCCCCAGGGATGCCGAAAGCAGCGCCTTCTGAGCTCGATAATGACCTTCTGACGGGGTTCGTCTTCGAGCGATCGCAACGTCTGCTCGACGCCCGCTTTCGCCGCCGGGAATTCTTCGTCCGGCAAATGAGGGCGCTGGACGATGTCGGCGTAAAGGCGCAGAGCTTCGGTCAAGTTCGTCGCCACGCTGGCACCGCTGAAAGCGATGTGATTGCGACCGACGCTCTCGCTGCGCTGCACGCCCAGGTCATCCAGGGCGTCCGACAATTCTTGGCTGTCCCGTTCCCCCGCCCCTCGGGTGACCAGTTCGCATAGAATCGCCGCCGTTCCGTTCCGTCCCTGCTGGTCGTAGATGCTGCCGGCCGGCACCAGCAACGAGAAGGCGGCCGAACGGACGGCCGGCATCGATTCGACGACCAACGTCAGTCCGTTTTCGAACTTGTAAGTCTGGATGTCTTGCGGTTCGATCATCTCCGCCTCATTCGTTTTTCGTCGTTGCTTTTTCTACGGCCGACTCGTCTTCGCCTCTCCCGCAGCAGCCCGAGCGCGCACAACAAACCGCTTCGTGCCTGTGACGGGAAGCAGCGGCCGCCCAAGAGCTTACAGGAATGGTGCAAGAGATCAATAGACTTCGGCTGGGTCGACTTCCAGAGGTTTGTACATGGTGCGAGTGAGTCGGAAGCCGAGGGAGCAATAAAGGTGGACGGCCGGCCGGTTGGAAGCCGTGACCTCCAAATACACTCGGTGCAGACCGGCGTCCCGGAAGCCGCGCAAGGCTTTCAACATCAACGCGCGCCCCAGGCCCAACCCGCGATGTTCCGGGACGACGCCCACGTTCTGAATCGCTCCCACTCCCCCGGGACGCCCGACCCCCTGGATGGTTCCGCAGTCGACCGGCTTTAAACGATCGGCGGGTTGGAAAGCAATTAACCACGTCGCCTCGGGAACAAATCCCTCCTGGCCGACAATCTCCGCCATCAAACGTCGACATCCGGAAACTCGGCCCAGGCAACGAAAGACATGCGAATCGATTTCATCGCAAAAACTGCGATATTTGACCCACGCGTGCCGATCCAGGAGGTCGGGATGCCACGGCAGGCACTGATATCCTGGCCGCATCTCCGGCTCGGGCAAATCGATCCCTCGCAGATCGATCTCCATTCGAAAACGGCGCACATATCGAGACATGACAGCTCCCGGGCGACCAGATCGCGACGCTCGGTTCCGCCTGGAATCGGCGATGGGACAACGTGCGAACGGCGACGTCAACCAGCCCGTCCGTTCAGATTCTACCACGTCGCGGCTCGCTGTCAATCACGGTTCAAGTCGGACGGCAGACCACCGGACGATCGAAAAAACCGTCGTGAGCCGACCGGGGCGGCGTGAGAAACCCGCGAGGTAGAGACGAAAGCTTTCTACCTTAATGACGGCGGCGCAGCATCTTACGAAACTGCGAGATTGTGCGGGTGTTGGCGACGTCCTTTTTCTCCAAACCGGCTCGGCGCGCCTGGAAGACGCCATATCGCAGCACGTCCAAACCGCCCGGGCTGTGAGCATCCGACGCGACGACGATCGGGATGCCGTAGTCGCGAGCCGCGGCCGCGTGGATGTCGTCCAGATCCAACCGGCTGGGGTGAGCATTGATCTCCATCATCACACCGTGATCGGCCGCCGCCTTGAAAACTTCATCGTAATCGATGTCGGCGCCCGGGCGGCGGCCCAAAAGCCGGCCGGTCGGATGCCCGATGACGTCGACGTAGCGATTCTGGATGGCGGCCAGCAGCCGGCGTGTGATTTGCCTGCGCGGCTGCTTCAATCCGTAATGAATCACGGCGATCACCAGATCGGCCTCGGCCAGCACCTCGTCGGGCAAGTCCAGCGACGCGTCCTCCAGGATATCGCATTCGATGCCGCAGAGAATCTCGACACCCGAAACCTGGCTGCGCAGCTTGTCAATCTTTTTCCACTGCTGACGCAGCCGGGTGGCGTCCAAGCCGTTGGCCATCGTGACGCGTTTGGAGTGATCGGTGATGGCAATGTATTTCAGCCCGCGCTGCTTGGCCGCTTCGGCCATCTCCAGCACGTCGGCTGTGCCATCAGTATCGGTGGTGTGCATGTGAACGTCACCGCGCAGATCGGACGGCTCAACCAGCTTCGGCAAGCGCCCCCGTTCCGCCAGCTCGATTTCACCGCGGTTTTCACGCAACTCAGGCGGAATCCACGGAAGATCGACGGCCGCGTAGACTTCCTCTTCCGTTCGCCCCGCGATCTGCTTGCTGCCGCGGAAGACGCCATACTCGTTGACCTTCAGGCCGCGTTCTTGCGCCCGTCGTCGGATGACGATATTGTGTTCTTTAGAACCGGTGAAGTACTGCATCGCCGCGCCGTAGGATTTCTCGGGCACCACACGCAAGTCTAACTCCAGCCCGGACCGGAGCCGCACGCGCTGCTTGGTTTCACCGCGAGCGAGCACTTTTTCGACCAGTTCATGCTGGGCCAGCGCGTCCATCGGTTCGTCAGACCGAGTGGCCGTCACCAGGACGTCCAGATCGCCGACGGTTTCTTTCAACCGCCGGCAACTGCCCGCGACGGCCGCCTGCTTGACCGATTTCAAACGCGACAAGTCGGCTACAATGCGGTCGGCGTCAGGTTTGGCTTCGGCGAGGTAAACCCGTTGGCCCGCTTCCGTGGCGTGGTCGATGCCCTCCAGAATCGCCTGCTCGGTTTTCTTGCCAAAGCCTTTGAGTTGAGCGAGGCGGCCGGCTTCGGCGGCCTGTTTCAGTTCATCTAGCGAGGCGATGCCCAGTTCCTTGTACAGAGCGGCGACCTTTTTCGGTCCCACGCCGGGGATGCGCAACATTTCTACGACGCCGGCCGGAATCTGCTCCCGCAACTCCTCCAGTTGGGGCAAGCTACCGGTCTCGACGATCGTCTCGATCTTCTGTGCCAAATCCTTGCCGATGCCCGGAAGATCGGTTAGATCGCGGTCCGGGTCAGCGATGATATCCCCGACCGACTCGGGCAGGTTCTCGATCGTGCGCGCCGCGTTCCGATAAGCTCGCAGCCGAAACGGGTTGGCCCCCTGAATCTCCAGCAAGTCGGCCAGCTCGTCAAACAGCTTCGCCACTTCGGCGTTTTGCATGGTCGGAACCGAAAAAGAACCGAGACCTCGAACGGCTCACCACCCGCCAGGACAGCACGCATGGCGACCTTTGCGGCGCGCGGTCAACCACCAACGGCTGAGTTCGACGCCGTAGGCCAAAGAGACACCGTTAAGGGCGAATCCCAGCATCCTCCCCACAGGACCCAGGGCGACTTTGTGCAAGTCCGGCAGAGGCGGATTACTTCTGCACGAGTTTGGCTCCGGCGGGGACCGTCGTCCAGCCGGCGTTGCGGTCAATCCGATTGCGAACGACAGCCGGCGCGGTGAAACTGGCCCGAAGGGACAGACGCCGTCGAGCCGGCACGACGTACCACGTGACCTTCTCGTCAAGCTTCAAGGTCGGGACAGGCAACCGGCCGGCGTCCGATTCCTTCTTTTCGGCAGGCTTTTTGGGCTTCGAAGTGTCTTGCCGCTTTGAAGTGCCCGGTTCTTTCGAGGAGGGAATCGGCTTCTGAAACTCAGGCTGGGGACCTGACTTTTTCGGGGCGGCCGAACCTGTCGTGGCCGGTTTCTCGGATGTCGGTTGCGGCGTCTTGTCGGCTTGG
>JAADHY010000052.1 GCA_013151585.1 Planctomycetota bacterium | reverse complement strand
CATCCGCCTTCCGGGCACCTTCTCCCCCCGACCGGGGGGAGAAGGGACATCGTCTGGCGAGCGGCCTTGAGCCGTGACCGACGTCTTGAAAACATCGAGGTAAGGCGACCGCTTCCTCGTGCCCCGGAGGGATGGACCAGAATCACGAAATCCCATATAGCCCGTCAAAAAGGCAACGGACCGGAATGTCCCTCCGATCAAAATGAGCACTTTATTCTCTGACGCCCTCAAAGCGTGTAGACTGGCAAATCGTGAAACGAGCGGCCGCCGTTCTGATCGCACAGCCGCAGACGCATGGCATGCCAAAAGGGGAGATGCGAGCGATGATCAAGTTCCTTGGATTCCTACGGGCCTGGGCGTTTTTCATGCTGATCGGGTGGGGTGTCTGGGCGGCAGGCCAGGAGTTTGCCCCAGCACCCGTTTCCTTGACCGTGGACGCCTCCCGAAAAGTCGGCCCCTGCGATCCGAAACTGTGGGCTTGCGTCGGGTATGACCCGCTGTACGCGGCCACGGTGCGCGAAGAGGCGATCCCTTTCTGGCGACTGGTCCGACGGACGCGAGCGATTCGTTACGTGCGCTGCCACAATGTTTTCACCGACGGGTTGGCGCAGCGCGCGTGCGGACCGGTGCGGCGGCTGCTGCAGTCGGGTGAGCTGCGGCTTGCTCGGGGCGGGCGAGCGGTCAGTCCATCGGAAGCGTACTTCGGCTGCCGCATCTATCGCGAAGACAAACAGGGCCGCCCGCAATACAACTTCTGGCATCTGGATCACGTGTACGACATTTTCCTGTCGGCGGGGGTCAAACCGATCGTCGAGTGTGATTTCATGCCCGAGGCTTTGGCCGAAGGCGAGCCGGTCCGCAATTACGGCGGCGGGCTGGTCAACACGCCGCACGACTACCGCAAGTGGCGGGACTTGATCTACCAGACTGTCAAACACTGCATCGCTCGGTACGGTCGTGAGGAGGTCCGCACGTGGTACTGGGAGGTGTGGAACGAGCCGGATTTGGCCGCGTACTTCATCGACGGCGGGCGGTTCCGCTTTCGCGCGGATCGCAAGCAAACCGAGCGGTTCTTGAAAATGTATGACTACTTCGTCGACGCCGTCAAATCGGCCGACCCGGAGATTCCCGTGGGAGGCCCAGGCATTGCCGGACGGATCGAATGGCTTCGCTATTTCCTGGAACACTGCGTGCGGGAACGGAATCACGTCACCGGACGGGTCGGCACCGCCGTCGATTTCATCTCGTGGCACTGTTACGGGCCGCTGGCCCGTCAAGACACCGATCGCCGCGCCAAAATGGCCGTTGTTCGCGAGTTTCCAAGTTTGACCCGCTGCGAGGTCCATCTGAACGAATGGGGTCAGCGGTTGCGGCCCAGCCCACCCACGGTGATGACGAACTTTGAGGCCGCGTACTTGTGCCGGTTCATCGCCGGTCAATATCAGGCCCCGGAGAACGCCTTCGACCTGTTTCTGCGATGGGGACAGCCCACCACCAGCGGCTGGCGGCCTCTCGTCCACGTTCAGAAGGATCAGGTCATACCGCTAGCCGTTTTCAACGCCTACATTCTGCTGGCGAAGCTCGGCCCGCGGCGAATTTTGACAAAGGTTGAGGGGGGTAGCCCTGTTTGCGGGTTTGCGACGCGCAGCGAGAAGACGAACGGGCCGGCGTCTGCCGTCCAAGTGCTCGTCTGCCACTTCGACGAACGCACTCCGCGCGGCCTCGGACGGGCCACTCCGGTCCAACTTACCGTACGCGGTTTGCGCGACGGCCCGATCATGCTCCGCCACTACCGCATCGACGCCGATCATGCCAACGCGATGGCGACTCTTCGCGGCCGTCCCGCCCGAGAGCTCACCGCTGATCAGTTGCGACGAGTCGCCGCCGATGCCGAACTGAACTTGCTCGAGCCGGTCCGACAAGTGCCGGTACGCAAGGGCGAGTTGCAACTTGCCTTCGAACTGCCCGTCAATGCCGTCTCGCTGCTGGTCATAGGCCAGGAACTTCGGCCGACGTTCCGTCCCAGCTCGCATATCGCCAAGGTGATCGCTCACGAAGAGCAGTTTCTGGCAGCTCGGCAGCTCGCCCGGCAAGGGCAACACGATCAAGCGGTCCAACGGTTCGAACGGCTGATCGATCAATGTTCGGTGGCTAGCCGTTCGATGCCGGCTGGGGCGACCGGTTCGGACGGCCTGCATTGTTTTTGGGGCCAGAAGGCGCTGTTCGAGCTGGTGAGGCTGCATGAACAAAGAGGGGCCCCGGCCGCCGCGGATGCGGTTCGCCAGCGAGTGCTCGCGACAACACTCAACGACCTCGATCGCTTTCTGCTGCTGAAAGCCCGAGAGAAGTACCTGGACACGGTCGGCCGCCGCGAAGAGTTGGCGTCGGTTCAAGCCGAACGCACAGCGGTGGCGTCACGCCTGAAACATTTCGCCGATTGGTCCCGTTGGTCGCGATAACGCCCCCCATTCGGATGATCTGTTGGCGGCCCCCCTCCGCGCAGAGCGTAAGCCGTTCTGGCGCCGCCCGCTTGGCTGCGGTCAGAAGCGGCTTGCAGTCACGGTCGCGTTCCGTCGTCGATTTGCTCAAAGATCAGCACGATGGAAGATCGCGACCGGATCCGGACGACTCCTGCCAGTTCGGAGGCCAGCCGTTGAATGTGGTGCGGTCGCGCGACGATGGCTCCCCGCGGCTGCGTCCGGACGAACTCGATCAGCTTCGGCAGGTCTCGCTTGTCAAACTCATAGACCGGACGAGCGCCGAAATAAAACGCAGCGGCATCGCGGCGACGCGCGAAAAAAAGCACGGGGGCATCGCGGTCCCTTGCCAGCAGCGGGTCGGTCTGAACTGCTTCAGAGGCGTTGGCCAAGTAAGACCGCACGGCGGCCCCGTCCGGATAGATATCATTGAAAACGTTGGAGACCACCAGGAGAGCCATTAGTCCCGCCACAGACCACTTCCAAGCCGGACTCTTGACCCGGGGACGGAGCTCGCGCCAGCCGACCACCGCCGCGGCTACCGCCAGCAACCACGAAATCCACACCCCGATCGCGGCGTCCGGGGCGAGCAAGAAGTCAACGATTCCGCCCCCGATAGCCGCCACCACGCACAGCACGATCAAAACCACCGGCACCTGCCACCGGATAGCCCGCAAATACGCAGGAAGCCTCGCATCTTCCCCGGACGGGGCTTTCAGCAGCACCGCGTCGACCAGTTGGCCCAACAGAAGGGCAAACATGGGGGCGGCCGGCAACACGTAAGTGGGTAGTTTTCCTTCAGAGAGGGAGAAGAACAAGACCGTCCAAACCGCCGAAAGCGTGACGTAACCCAGCCCGCGCGGCCGATGGCGTCGCAGCGCCGCCGACCGGCTCAGCAAGAAAACGACCAGACCAGGTAACAACAGCGAACAGGGAAACAGTCCCGCAAAGACCACGGGGATGTAAAACCACCACGGGGCAGGGTGGTTGGCCCCGCTGAGGAATCGCTTCACGTTTTGTTCCCAAAGGAAGTACTCAATGAATTGCTCGCTTCGGAGGCTGGCGGCAACGTACCAAGGCATTGCCACCACCAAGGTCGCCAAAAAGAAGGTGGCCCAATCCCGAACGCGAGTGCGAACCGCGCCGAACGTCAGCCATTGCAAGGCCAGAAGAGGGGGCACAGATAGCGCGATGCAAACAGGCCCCTTCGTCAGGACGCCTAAACCGCAAATCGCGCCGGCGATCGACCATCCGAGCGTCCGCTTCTTGCTGGGCGTGGGCAGCTCGGCCACGCGATAGAGCGCGAAGACCGTCGCCGCGACAAACAAAGTCAGCAAAGCATCATGGACGATGAAACGGGCCGGCAACACGAAGCCGATGCTCATCACCAACATCCCAGCGCCGATCCAGGCCGCACGTGCCCCGACCAGCCAACGGCCCGCCCAGTAGACCAGCCCGACAGTCAGCATTCCGGCCAGCGCCACGGGAAAACGAGCCGCCGCCGGACTGGGCCCGAACAGAGAAAAACTGCTACTGACCCACCAGAAAAGCATGGGAGGTTTGTCGAGATAGGGCCGGCCCCACCGAGTCGGAGTGATCCAATCGCCCGACTGATACATCTCCAGCGCGATTTGGGCATTGCGAGCTTCGTCCGGCTCGACGAAAGGATACGAGAGATGAGGCAAAAGCATCACAGCGGCGATCGCCACAAGCAGCAACGGTGCTCGCCAAGACCGAAACAGCTTCGGACCGCTCGACAGGTCTTCCGGCAGGCCAAACGGGGCGTTCTCTTCTCCTGCAGGAAACAGCAAGACGCTCCACCACAGACGCACCAGATCGAGCAAGCAGCTCGCTCCCTTCCGGACCGCCGGCGAACCCGAAAACTCCGGTCGGCCCGAGCCGGCGGTGTCGCCCACCGCCTCGTCCCGATTCCGAACCGGCACCTCCGCCACCGAGGCTCCCTCCAGACGCCCCTGAGCCAGCAGCTCGACGCCCCCGAGCGGGCAGCGGGCTTTCGGCGTCCAGAGAGGGAGCGCCGTCTTGTGAATCAGCCGGACCGGCGCTAAGCAATCGCGGGTCCCCAGGCCAAACAGCCAGTTGGCCAAACTGTTGTAAGCCGAGGTCCAAACCCGGAGCAGCAGAGGTCCTTCCACCGTGGGCCGATAGCCGTTCACAATGTCGTAGTCACGGCCCAGGAGCAACACCCGGTCCAGCTCATCCCACGCGATCTCCGAGTCCGTTCGGATTAGCAACACCCATTCATGACGAGCTGAGGCGATGGCTTCACCGAGCGATGTGGCATCGCGAATCGACTGTTGGCCCCCTGAAAGCGGGAAGGAGATGTTGTCCGGCGGTCCGAGGATTTCGGCGGGACTTTGGCAACTCTGTCCGGATCGATCAGCCGCCGCGAGGTCGGGCGTTGCGCGGACCACGTAAATCTCGAATTCGGGCACCAGCTCGGCCAACGCCTGCGAGGCCTGCGTGACTGCCCGCTGAATCTGATGCGCGTCCGACGATTCCTCTGCCAGCAATAGAACCGAGATGGCTTGTGGCGGCGCATGGATGCGCCTCCGGCTCGGACCGATCCGAGAGTCAGTGGCCCGACGAGTCATCGACGGGGACATGGCGTCCTTGCCCGCGTCCACCCTTGGAATCCTTCGAATTTGGCTTTGGCCCGCAAAAGGCGGGAAAACTTGTGTTTGGAAATCGCCTTTCGAACGGAGCACAAGCTAACAAATCCGGTCCAACTCGACAAGACGAGCCGCTTGAAGGCCCGCCGGCGGCGGCCTTTCGGGCCCTCCGCTCGTCCTCCGCCCCAAAAATCCCGACGTGACCGACACAAATTCGTTCGATTCACTGGACACCCCCCAACGCCCACTGTAATTTTTGGCGTATTATTAATCACAGTTAGCGGCTCCGAGGGAACGCCGTACGTTCAGTCGGCGGTCTGGAGCCACCCTCCTTGACGGAACGAAACGAATTAGCGGCCCACTGATAATGGTCGACGGTGCCGGCGGACGATGGTTGTCGGCGCGGGATGGCGGACCGGCGACCCCAAAGGGCCGCGCCTGCCTGCTGCAAGAAGCTTGCAGCCTTTCCCCAGCTCAAGCGCGTCGGTTGCAGAGCCTCACCCGGTGGCCCGCCCTCAGGCGAGACGCGGCCAACGGGTCGCTCGGGCCAAGGGGGGCTGAAACCGATCGGCGTATCGGACGATTGCAGTTCGCAGTCGACCAGCGAGTGGGGTTTCGAACCGAGCCGGCGCCATTCAGCCGGCGTTGAAACCGACGCGATGAAACCTCGACCAGAACGTGGTGAGAAAAGGCAGAACCGATGAGTGCACGATCGCACGGAAACAGTGAAGGAAACGGCGACAAGGTCATGATCGAGGCGCGCGGGCTGAGCAAGTTTTACGGCTCGTTCGCCGCCGTTCGCAACGTCACCTTCTCGGTGCCTCGCGGGCAAGTCGCCGCATTCTTGGGACCGAACGGGGCCGGAAAGTCCACAACCATGCGATTGCTGACCGGCTACCTGGCTCCCACCGAGGGCGAAGCCCGCATCGGCGGTTTCGACGTTTCCACTCAGCGGCTGGAAGCCAGCCGGCTGATCGGGTACTTGCCGGAAAACGGCCCGCTCTATTCCGAGATGACGCCCAACACTTTGCTGCGCTACCTGGGTGAGGCTCGCGGAATGCCCAAAGACCAGCTCGAAGAACGACTGGACTACGTGGCTGAACAGTGTTCCTTGCAAACCGTTTGGGGCAAGCCGATCAGCAAGCTTTCCCGCGGTTACCGGCAGCGTGTTGGCATGGCTCAGGCCCTGCTGCACGATCCAGAGGTGTTGATTCTGGATGAGCCGACCGCCGGCTTGGACCCCAACCAGGTCCATGACGTGCGCGAGTTGATTCGCAGTTTGGGCGAGACCAAAACCGTGCTGCTCTCAACGCACATCCTCCGCGAGGTTCAGGCGACGTGTAGCCGAGTGATCCTGATCCACGAAGGACGTATCATCTTCGATGGCCCGGTCAAGGAGATGGCTGGCGGCGACGGCGACATGGAACGGCGGTTCCGCGAGATGACGATTGGCGCCTGACGGGACCTCACGGAGCTCCCCAGACGCCAGGTCGATCGTCACCGTGAAACGTTGGCGCGAAGCTCCAGCAGGACCCTCGGCTGGAGGCGAACGGACTTCCGAGAGGGTAAAACGAATTTCGATCGAAGAAACCCGCTGAAACTCAGACGGAAAAAGACATGCTGAGAAAACACGTCATCGAGGCGGTTTTTAAGCGGAACTTGATGGCCTACTTTTCGGGCGTTTTAGGCTATCTGTTCATTGTGGTGTTTGTTGTGGCGGGCGCGGCGTTTGCGTTCAGCCCGCAATTCTTTGCCAACAATCTAGCCAATCTGGACCAGCTCAGTCAGTACTATCCTTTGCTCTTGTTGTTCATCGTGCCGGCCATCACGATGGGCGTGTGGGCCGAAGAGAAAAAGCTCGGCACGGACGAACTGCTCTTCACCCTGCCGGCAACCGACGTGGAAATCCTGCTTGGCAAGTACCTGGCGGTGGTCTGCGTTTACACCGTCGCTCTGTTGTTTTCGCTGACTCAGTTGGGAGTGCTCGCCTACTACGCCGATCCTGACTGGGGGTTGCTGATCTGCACCTATTTTGGTTATTGGATCGCGGGCGCCTCGCTTCTGGGCGCCGGCATGTTCGCTTCGGTCTTGACCAACAGCAATACCGTGGCGTTTGTCTTGGGTGTCGCTATCTGTGCCGTGCCCGTGTTCATCGACCGGTTGGCGCCCGGAAATCAATTCTTGCAAGAGCTGAGTCTGAGCGAGCAACTGCGTGAGTTCACGATGGGGGTGATCCCGCTGAGCGGAATCCTCTACTTCGTCTCTTTTGCCGTGTTCATGCTCTATTTGAACGCGGTGGTCATTGGGCGAAGGCATTGGAGCAGCGGCCGGGAAGGCGCCTTGATGGAACTGCAATTCGGCATCCGAGCGATCTGCCTGGCAGCGACGCTGATCAGCCTGAACGTCGTGGTCGGCCGGGGCAGCGAAGTCATCGGCTTGCGGTTCGACATGACGGCCGAGAAGGTCTTCACACTCTCGCCCACCACTCGAGAACTGATCAAGAAGATCGACAAAGACCACCCGGTCTTGATTCAAGCCTTTATCAGCAGGAGGGTTCCTCGGGAGTTCGTTTTCAAGAAGCGGCAACTTCGCGGCCTGTTGCGGCAGTACGATCGACTGGGCGGCAACCGCATCGACGTGCGGTTCGTGGACGTGGAGCCTTACAGCGAGGAAGCGGAGGAAGCCGAAAGCTACGGGATCGAACCCTTACGGGTCCAGACCGAGCGGGAAGGACGATTCGAAGAAGTCGACATCTACCTGGGAGCGGTCGTAAGCAGTCCCTACGACGAGGTAATCATCCCTGTTTTCGAAGAGGGGACTCCGATCGAGTACGAGTTGACTCGGTCAATCCGCACTGTCTCCCAGGAGAAGCGGCTGACGGTCGGCATTCTTCGCACCGACGCCTTGGTCACCGGCGGCTTCCGGATGGCGGCTTTCCGAAGCGTCCCGGAATGGCGAATCTCTCAGGAGCTGAAGAAACAGTATCGCGTCGAGGAGGTGTCGCCCGATTCGGAAATCGACCAGGAGAAGTACGATGTCTTGATGGCGGTCCTTCCCTCGTCGTTGACGCAGAAGCAAATGGAGCACTTCGTGGACTATGTTAAGTCCGGGAAGCCGGTCCTGATTTTCGACGATCCTTACACGTGGTACGATCAAGGGATGAGCTCGCCGCGTCAGCCCAAGCCGCGGCCGGGCGGCATGTTCGGTGGCGCTCCGCCGGAACAGAAAGCCGACGGAGGTCGGGCCACGACCCTCATTCGCGCTTTGGGCATCGCCTGGAACAACGGAGAAGTCGTGTGGGACCTGGTCGGTCAGGCGTTGCATCCCCGGTTCGCTCAATTGTGGCCGCCCGAATTTGTCTTCATCACACCGGCCAGCGGCGTCCGCGACGCTTTTAACCCGGACAGCCCGGTCACGAGCGGCCTGCAGGAAGTGCTGGCCCTGTACCCGGGCCGCATCCGCCCGCGAGAAGATTCCGAGCTGGAGTTCATCCCTCTGCTGCGGACCAGCGTGCATTCCGGCGTGCTGAAATGGGAAGACATCACCGAGCCGATGTTCTTCGGGATGGGCGTCCGGATCAAGCAGAACCCGCCGCGGTTCATCGACGAACATTCCCACGTCCTGGCGGCTCAGATCAAGTCGAAGGAGAAGTCCGAAGACGAGGGCATCAACGTGATCTATGTGGCCGATGTCGATCTGGTCTCGGACGTGCTCTTCACGGTCGAGCGACGCGAGGCGGCCGACTTGAAGTTGGACAACGTCAAGTTCGTGTTGAACGCGGTCGACGTGTTGGCGGGCGATGAGTCGTATGTCGAACTGCGGAAACGCCGCATCACCCAGCGCACGCTGACGGAAATCGAGCGGCGAGCGAACGAGTTCCGGCGTCGTCGTGCGGAAGAGCAGCAAAAGGCCGAGCGTGAGGCTCAGGAACAACTGGCCAAACGCCGGGCCAGCTTGCAAAAGATCGCCGAACAAATCGAAAAGGATCCCAGCCTCAGCCCTATCGAAAAGCAGCAAAAGCTGGAGATCGCACGGCAAACCGAGCAACGGCAACTGGACGTCGCCAAAGCGAACATCGAACAGGAAAAGAAAGCGAGGATCGAGAAACTGAAAGCTCGCGAACAACGCCAGATTCGCGAACTGGAGAACCAGATTCGCTGGCGGGCGGTCCTGTTGCCACCGATTCCCGCCGTGCTGATGGGAATCATCGTCCTGCTGTTGCGAGTCAATGCCGAGCTGCGCTACATCGAGGAGGCTCGGCGAGTGAAACGCTGACCCGTTCGTTCCAGAGGAAAAACAGTCGGATCCATTGCCCAGCCGCCGGTACCGGTCGCCGGACCGGCGGCAGCAACCGGAAACATTCCGAAGGTGGATAGACAACCATGGACCAAAAGAAGCGAACCATAGCTTTTGTTGTCGTAGCTGCGATTTCGGTGGCGATCGCCGTGGCGTCGCACTGGGCGACGCGGCCCCGGAAGATCGCCGGCTTCGAGAAGGTCGGGAAAGAGTTCTATCCGGACTTCAAAGACCCGAACGAGGCGACCGCGCTGCGAGTGGTCATCTACGACGAAGAGACTGCCGCCGCCAAACCGTTCATGGTCGAATACAAAGACGGGGCCTGGCGCATTCCCTCCCATCACAACTATCCCGCAGATGCGAAAGAGCGGTTGGCGAAGACGGCGGCCTCGCTGATCGGCATCAAACGAGCGGCCCTGGCCAGTCGCCGTCCGAGCGACCACGAACGCTTCGGTGTGGTTGACCCGCTCGACGAAACCAACCCGACCCTCAAGGGACGCGGCCATCGGATCACGCTCTTCAAAGAAGGCA
>JAADHY010000685.1 GCA_013151585.1 Planctomycetota bacterium | reverse complement strand
CGGTGCTGGCCAGGTCCAGCCGGTGATCCAGACCGTCCGACCAGGATAGCCCGAAACCGGTCAGGTCGGGAAGTCCGGGCGCGGCCGACTCGACCGGCCCTGCGGCGAACTCCTCCAGCGGCAAAGACTGTACCCACTGCAGGCCTTCAAACGCGGCCAGAGCCGCTTGGGCATTGGCCAGATTGGCCGCCGCGATCGCCACCGGGTTGTCCAGCGGCACCAGCGCCAAGGCCGCCGAACGCACGTGCCCGAGAACCTGGACGGTGGCGTTGGAAATTTCCCCGGCCAGACCCGTCAGGTACGCCGTCAGCTCGGTCACCTCGTCCTTCACCGCGTCCCGAATCGCCGGTACCGCCGCGGTCACGGAGTTGAGTTCTTCCACGAGGTAATCCGTGAGGAAGTCGTAGGCCGCTTGAGAGTATGCGTCCTGCAGCGTCCGGAAGGCCGCCGATTCTCCGTACGCGGCCTGACGGAACGCATTGGATTCGGCCTTGACCAGCGCGTTCTCCGCCGGAGCGACCGTGTTAACCCACGTCACGGTGGCGCCGGCCATGTTCTGCAGCCAATCGCGGGCGGCCGAAGCGATGTCTGCCGCCATCTGTCCGTAGGCGGCCGCCACCTGGTTGGTCCACGCGACGGCCGCGGCGCTGACCGACCCGACCCACGTCTGCCACGCCGCCGCCTCTTGATTGGCGTACGTTTGCCAGGCCACTGCTTCGTCGTCCGCATAGTCCTTCCACGCCTGAGCCACGGCCAGGTCGTAGTCGCGCCAGGCGTTGCCCACGGCCGTCTGAGCCGGATCGTTGCCATAGTAGCTGCTGTAGGCGCTGGCCAGGTCGGTGGCCACCGTGGTGGCGTAGTTCACGACCTCGCTGGTCATCGACGGCAGGATGGCAACGTACTCGCCCAAGACGTTCGCTGTCAGAGCCACTTCGGCCGCGGCCACCGCCTGGTTGTAAGCCTGGTCGGCCTGAGCGTAGGCGAGGCTCTGCGCCTGGTCCGCGGCGGCCAGAGCGTTGGTGCGAGTTTCGTCGGCGGTCGCCACGGCGTTCTGGAGCGTTTGCCATTGGAGAACTTCTGCCTGCGTGAAGGCCTGCCACGCGTCCGCCGCGGCGTGCTCGAAGGTGCGCTGAGCGTCGGCGGCCCGCTGATCCCGCGTCTGGCCGGCTGCGGCCACGGCCCGGTTGAACGTCAAGGCCGCTCCGGCGATGGACTGTTCCGTGGCGACGGACTGCTGCTCTAAAGCAATTTCGAAAGCCGCCTGCAGATCGGCCAGGTCCTTCAGGTAACGGTCCTGAGCGGCAATGGCCGCCAGCGCGGCCTGAGACCACGCCGCGTTCTCGTCCAAGCCGAACTGATAGTCGGCGTTGATCACGGCCGTCTGGTAGACGTCGTCGGCGGCCCGTTCGCCCGAGACGAACGCCACAAACGGACCGGCTAGGCTGGTCACGTAGGCGATGTTGGCCTGAGCGACTCCGATCGAGTAATTCTTGGCCGCTTGATACAGAGGCGTCATGTCCACGTCGCCAGCCGGGCCGGGGGCTTCGTCGCCGCCCATACTGCCGGCGTACAGGTTGTTCCAGAAGGAGGTCTCGAAGTCGGCATAGGCCCGCGCCAGGTCGTCCACGGTTTGCTGATACGTTTCAGCGGCGGCTCGCTCGGCGTCCGCATACTGCTCGGCCAATCCGCCGGGGCCGTAGACGGTCGTCTGGTACGTCTGTCTGGCGGCGTCGACGGTCGCGTCGCGGGTTTGCCGAGCCGCATCGACGGCCGCGGTGTAGGTGCTCGCGATGGCCGCCAGCTCCTGCCGGTACAGTTCCGATCGCATTTCCATGGCCACGACGAACATATTGCCGCTGGACGCGGTGGCCGCGCCGCCGGTCGAGGCCCCACCGGGCGGCTGGGTAAAGGTCTCGGTGACCGTCTCGGTGTGGCTGCCGAAGGTGGTCTGAGTGGACGCGGGCTCGCCCCAGACGGAGGAGTCCACCGGCTGGGCGGGGGAGTAGCTGAAGGTGATGCTGGTTCCCGACGCCGTGCCGAGCGAGACTTGGATGGTTTGGGTCTCGGTTCCGAGCAGGAAGTTGGTCGTGGTGGTGATCACGAGCGTGCGGCTGGTGACGGCCGAGGCGGAGCCGTCGGAACCGGTCAGCCACGCCTGAAAGGCCTCCGTGGCCGCTTGGACGGCGGCGTCATAGGCATCTTGCGCCGATTGGACGGCGGAGTCGTAGTCGGCCTGAGCGTCGGCGAGGGCCTGATCGTAATCGGATCGAGCCTGCTGGATGGCTGCGTCGTACTGCTCGGCCAGTCCACCCGGCCCGTTGACGGCCGCGTCGTACGCGGCCTGCGCCTGAGCCACTGCGTCGCTGTAGGCGTCTTCCGCCGCCTGAACGGCTTGCCGCCAGGTCTCGTCCGCCTGCGCAATCGCCCCCTCATACGTGGACTGGGCCGAAGCCAACGCAGCTTGATAGGCGTCCCAGTGGGGCTGAAGGTTTTGGTCGAGGCTCGTTTCCAGAGCCGTCATGTTGGCGCCGAACGTCTGAGATGCGTTTGCCAGGGCGTTCTGAAACCCCGGACTCTCAAACACCGGCAACGGGTCGTAAACCACGTCCGGGTAGTTGGCCAAGATGCTGTCCCGCGTGCTGGCCGCGGCTGAGACAGCTTGATTGTAGGTGTCCAGCAGCCCGCCCGGCTGATCGCCGACCGTGGTTTGATACGCAGTCCAAGCGTTGCCCTCCGACGCATCGTACGCGCTTTGGGCGTTCTGCCAAGCCAGGTCAAAAGCCGCATCAGCGGCAGCCACGCTGGCTGTGAATCGGCTTTGAGCCGCTTCGACCGCGGCGTTGTACCTCTGCGTCTCGCTTTCTTCCGTCGCGCTGAAGGCCCCGTCCGCCGATTCGACGGCGGCCTGATACGACGCTTCGGCTGTCCCGACGGACTGGGCGTACGCGTCACGAAGGGTCTGCAACGTCTGAGCATAGTTGGCGTCCGCCGAAGCAGTCTGGTTCTCGTAGGTCGTCTGCAGTGTGCTGACAGCAGCCTCGAAGGAATCCGCCAAAGGCTGCAAGGTCCCCTGTAGCGTTTGCTCAATCGAAGCCACCGCTTGCACAAAAGCGTCGCCCAACGCAGCGGCGTTTTGGGCCAAAGTTTGCAGGACGGACGAGACATTCAGTCCGAGCTGATCCAGAATTTGACTTGCGGACGTGTTGTAAGTTTCGACCGCTTGCTGATAGGCGCTTTGAGCGTTGCTGAGATCCTGCTGAGCCTGGCTCAGCGAAGCCGGCGACAAAAGCGTTCGGTCCTCCAACGTTTCGGCAGGGACAACGCGTCGAGGCCGCCGGCGCCGGCGCGGCCGCCCCGATTTCGCTAACCACTTTCGCTCTGCGAGGACATCGGACTTGAGCCCTTCCAACCAATCAAAGCGCAACATCGTTCCTCCCTCTCGAACCTTGCCCCTGCGACCGTTTCGCCCCTCGTGCTCGGACGGGCCATTTCCCGACCGAGCGCAGCCGACGAGTTACGATCGAGGATGCGACGTCTCTTCCGCCCTCTCCCCACCACGGCGCGGTTTTTCCGACAAGCGGAGTCAAACGTCAGAAAGGTCCCATCAAGTGAAATGAGCGACCGATGCGCAAAAGACCGGAGCCCGCCCAAGCCATGATCGAACGGACCACTTGTCGATGCGGGTGATCAGATCACAAAAGAGCATACCAAACAGGCGCCGCCGTTCAAGAGGTTTTTGGAAACTTTTTTGTTCTTCCGGGAAAAGTGGGAGAACCGCCCGGAACAGGAGCCTGGAGAGGAATGTTGAAGACCTGGAGGGGCCCCCAGTACTTTATCACAGCATAAACTTGCGGTTGCGTTTCCCGCGGTGCGGCCGTCCTGGCTGCTGCGCGCGGGCGAGAAGCTACGAACCAAAAAAGGCAGTGCGCCCAATGCCCCTTGCGATTGTCGGACGTGAAAGCACTCGGTGCGACAGGCCGCCGGCGCGGTTTCGCCTCTCCCCTCTGTTCTGGGCCGGTCTCCCGACCGGCTCAGCCACCTGACTGCAGGTTTCCAGAAACCAACCGGATACAGGCTTTGAAACAGCCTCTGAATTTGGGACGCGCTGCAATCGTCTCTCGACGCTCGACCGTCATGCGACCGACTCGCCTTACCTGTCCGGCTGCAATTGGTCCAACCAGTAAGCGTCGTCATTGCGGCGGAAAACGAGGAGTCGGCCGATGTCGTCACGGTTTTTTGCCTGGTGGTATCGCATGTAAATCCGCCGTTGATCGATGGCCAATATCTCGATCTTTCCCGTGTCGTGCGACATCACGAACCGTGCCCGTTTAGCCAGCCCCGAGCCTTGGGCGAGCGCTTTCTGGAATATCTGCCATCCTCGCACGATCGGGACTTTGTAGGGCTGGTTGCCTGCTGTCGGGCGTCCCTGAAAAAGGTAATAAGGCGGACAACCGATAAAGGAAAGTTTGTTATACAGTTCGGCCAACACGTCCGAGTCGTCGTTGACCCCTTGGATCAGCGGACATTGGTTCGCGCAGATCAAACCGTTGCGAACGGCGCAGGCAATGGCCTCGACCGCCGGCCGCGTCAGCTCACGAGGATGATCGAAGTGAGCCATCAAATACATGCGCCGTGAAGGCGTGGAAAAGCGACGAAAGGCCGTCTGCAGTTCGACATCGTCGAGAATCCGCCAGGGGTCAAATGCCGGGATCTTCGTGCCGATGCGAATGATGCGTACGTGGCGAATGGCGCTGAGCTGTTCGAGTATCTGGACTAGCCGTCGAGTGCTCATCAAGAGCGGATCGCCGCCGGTCAACAGGACGTTGGTGACCTCCGGATGCTCCTCGATGTAACGCAGCCCGATCCGGACGTCCGGGCTCGCTTCGTGATTCTCTTGCATAAAGAGTCGTTTGCGAAAGCAATAGCGGCAATACGCTCCGCAAACTTCCGTGCAAAGCAGTAGCACCGTGTCCGTGTATTTGTGCTGCACGCCCCGTGCGACGGTCACGGCCCGCTCATTGCTCGCATCGAGTTTTCCCCAGTCCGCAAGCTCTTCTTCGCGGGGAATGATCAACTGGCGGATCGGATCCTTCGGGTCCGTCCAATCGATCAGGCGCAGGTAATAGTCGTTGGCCCGAAAAGCGTATCTTTTCGTCACTTTGGCCAACGCGTGTTTTTCCGATTCCGATAATCCCTTGACGTGATCAATGGTGCGAAAGTATTTCAGACGTCGCTTGAGCTGCGGAGCCGCATCCGTCGCGGGGGACGGCGCGGTTGAAACACAATCAGGCGTCTGCATCAACGTTGAAACCCTTACCCTTTTCTTCACCCCAGATTGTCCCCCAGACGGAGGAAGCCCATTTCCGTACTCTGCCGCACTCCGATCTGCTCAGCGAAGCTCCCGACCGGCCAGGAGCTTGTCTGCTGGAACAACCAGAAGGCGTTTTTTCATCTTTTGGTGACAGATTCGGAATCGCGTTCGCCGAACGGCTTGGATGCGGCGATCAACGAAGGCCGATGGTTTTGCCCACTCGACCGCGCCAACAGAACCGCATCGGCGGAAAGACCGCGCCGAGCCGGCCGTCAGCCATTGAATTGCTCACTTGGTCTCCTTGATCGACGCCGAATCGTCGTCAGCGCCGAATCATCGCATCGCTCGCTTTTTCCATCCATCCCGGGCGACGTGGATTCCCTCAACAGGCTCTCACCCGACGACTTGCGACTGTGGACGCGATCATCCGTCTGCCGGGCTCACCCCCTTCATCGGCACCGCGTTCACGGACCGTTAGTGGGGATCGTGGTGTGCCAGAATCAGACGCCCAGAAAATCAGACTCAGTCGGAATGATTCTTCGGCAGCACCAACTGGGTGTCCGTCGCGTTTACCTGACCGCAAAAACCAGCATGGTCTGACAAGTTTGCCGGGTCGCCCAAACTTGTGAAACCAAGGGGGCTGTCCGACCGGGATCGCCGCCTCCGGCCCTCCTGTTCCAAGACGTGCCTCATGGGCCGGCCGCACGCCCGGGCTTTGTTCCAGACCTCTTCCACGTCAACAAGCCGGAACGTCGCGGGGGCGACGTTGAACTCGTGAGAGCGAGTGTTCATAATGCTGCAGTACGAAGGGTTCCCACTGCCTCGATGCGGCGGGATGACAACCTTACAGCGCGGCAACGGCGTGGTTGGAAACGTTCGGAGCGGGGCACGGGAGGCAGGCGTCGTCCGTTCCTTACGGTCCCAGTGCAACGAAGCGGCGAGCGGCCTGACCTACTGACGCGAAGAATCCAGACCGCTCCTGACACTGAGTGCGGCGGCTCGACGCTGCTCGCCTGTTTTTTTCGCTGCTTGGCCTCGGTTGACTCGCGCTCAAGACGTGTCGAGTCTTTGCGTTGGGCGAGCGACTAACGACGCAATCGCGCTTTGTTTCTGCGGTGTTTGAGGGAAACGCTTGAATGCCGCTCTTGTGATCAAGGCTTGTTTGGTTCCAACAAGGGTGGTCGCCATGTCCGCCGACGATTTCGTGTGGGGCAGACGACCGGCGTGTGCTGCAGTTGAGTCGTCGGTTTCGGAAAAGGTTCGGGATCGCAAGCGAGAGGCCTCCCTATCGGTTCTCGCGCTCCTCCCTCTTCTCGCATTCAACCGGGAAGACCTTCTTCTAACGAGCATCTTCGGGGTTTTGCTGACCGGCATTCTTTGGCTGGCCTGGAAACTGCGTCGGGGGCTTTGGGAACGTCTTGTGGCTCAGATCGCCCAGCGCGAAAGCGAAACGAAATATCGCGCCCTCTTTGAGAACGCAAAAGATGCCATCTACCTGATTGATCCCGATACCGGCCGGATATTGGACTGCAATCCGGCGGCGGCTGAAATGTTGGGCTACGCCGCGGAGCAGATGCGAGGGATGCCGACGGCTGACTTGCATCCTGCCAACGAACGTCGGGTGGCCGCCGAAAAGCTCCAACAGGTCCGCGAACAGGGACGGGCGCTGGAGATCGCCGGAGTTCATCATCAGCGTCAAGACGGGACCCTGGTTCCAGTTGACATCACCGCGCAGATGATTCGGCTCGATTCGCGGCGTCTGATCGTGGCTGTCGTTCGAAACGTCTCCCAGCAGCGGCGTCTGGAAGAGACCATCCGAAAGCTGATCCGAGTCAGTTCCGCCCACCGAAGCCAGGCATTTTTCGAGTCGGTCGTTCGCGAATTGGCGGAATCGCTTCAGGCCGATTCCGTGCACATCGGCGAGTGGCTGGAACCCGAAGGCAAAGTCCGAACGATCGCCGCCTGGAAGGACGGGCGAGTCGTCGCCAATTTCGAATACGACCTGTCGGGAAGTCCTTGCGAACAGGTCGTTGGGCAGACGCTGCGTTGCTGGCCAGCAGACCTGCCTGAGCGGTTTCGGCGCTCCTGCGCGTCGATTGGGGAAGGGATCGAAGCGTTCGTCGCGGCTCCGCTGTTCGATTCGCGAAGTCGCCCGGTGGGCGTGTTGGCCGTCGCTTTTCGAAACCCGATCGCCGATCCAAGTTTCTGCGAGCATATTCTTCAGGTCTTTGCAGCCCGAGTCGGGCCCGAAATCGAATTGTCGAATACCGAACGAGAAGCGCGACAGTGGATGCGGGAACTCTCGGCGTTGAACGCACTCAGCCAACGGCTCATCAGCGATCCCAGTCTCGACCAAGCCGCCACAGCCGCTTTGGATGGGGTTCTGAATGCGATCAATCCCGATTTGACTTTGTTGTTCCTGCGAAAAGAGGACCGATTGGAGCTATTGGGCGACCGATCGCGGGAACCGACTTTTCCGAACGAGCCGACGCCCATTCACAAAGTCGGCGAGTGCCTATGTGGGCTCGCGGCCGAAAACGGACAGCCGGTTTTTTCGCGAGACATTCGCCACGACGCCCGCTGCTCCTGGGAAGACTGCAAGAAGGCCGGCCTCAAAAGTTTCGCCGCTCTGCCGTTGGTTACGGGCGGAAAGGTGATCGGTGTTTTAGGCGTCGCCTCTCGGACCGAGCGGGATTTCCGTCGGGACAGTGACTTTCTTCAAACGTTGGCCCAAGCCGTTTCCGTCGGTCTGCAAAACAGCTTGTTACACGAACGCCAGCGGCGATACGCCGAAGAACTGGAAGCGGCCAACCGCGAGCTGTCCCGACAAATCGCCGAACGCGAAGAGGCCCAAAAAAGGCTTTCCAGCGCGCTGCAACAAAAGGTGCTTTTGTTGCGCGAAGTCCATCACCGCGTCAAGAATAACCTTCAAATCATCAGCAGCCTGCTGCGGCTGCAGACTCGCCAAGCAGGAGTCACGGCCGGCGACGAAGTCATTGAAAAGTCGCAGATTCGGATTCGGGCCATTGCTCTGGTGCACGAACTTCTGTATCGTTCCTCGGACCTAGCTCATGTGGACCTGATGCGGTATCTGAGCAAGCTTGTCGAGCAACTGCGGCAAGTGTACGGGATTGAAAGCAGTCGAGTGGAATGTCATATTGAGGGCGTCCCGGTTCTGTTGACGATCGATCAGGCCGTCCCGGTGGCGCTCGTACTGAACGAACTAGTATCGAATTCCTTTCGCCATGCCTTTCCCCAGGGACGGTCCGGCCAAATCACAGTGACCGTCCAACGGGACGAGGATCAGTTCGCGGAAATCACGGTTCGCGACAACGGAACCAGCCTTCAGCGAGACTTTGATCTGGAAAAGATGAGCGGCCTCGGGCTGCAACTCGTGAGCGACTTGGTGCACAAGCAGCTTCGGGGTTCCTTGACCATCGAAAGCAACGGAGGCACGCGGTTCGTTGTGCGCTTTCCGATTGCCAGGATTCGGGAGGCCGCGTGATGGGAGACGATATGGTTGATCTGATGGTGGTCGAAGACGAAAGCATCGTAGCCAAAGACATCCAGAGCAGCTTGGAAAGCATGGGGTACTCGACGTCCTGTGTGGCCAGCACTGGAGAAGAAGCCATTCTGCTCGCCGCTCGCCACCGGCCCGATTTGGTGCTGATGGACATCCGCTTACCCGGCCGAATCGACGGCATTGAAGCCGCTCAAGAAATCAGCAGCCGCTACGAAGTCCCGGTCATCTTCTTGACGGCTTTCGCGGATGAGGAGCTCATTCGCCGTGCGTGCGAGGTTGGGGGCTACGGCTACTTGATGAAACCCTTCCAGGAACGAGAAGTATACGCTTCTATCGAGATGGCCATCGCAAAACACCGGCAAGAGCAGCAGCGCGAAGCCCGGCTGCGACAGTTGGAAGGGGAAGCTCTGCCCCAAGCGGCTCCGAGCGACATCATCCCCGTCTGCGCGAAATGCAAAAAGGTTCGGACGGACGAGGGCAAGTGGGAACAGTTTGAAGCGTTCTTCCGATCGCGCTTCGGCGCTCAGTTTACTCACTGGCTTTGCCCGAACTGCTACGACGAAGAAATGGAGAAGTTGCAGGAGTGGGACGAGAATCCTCCGTGACGCGTCTCCCGCAAGCAGGCCACCTCGGGGCGCTTCCCCCAGCGAGACCTCGCAGCTTGACGATGGCCCCCGTGGAGGACGAGGTTCCATCAGTGCCGTAGCCCGCCCACGGTGGAGCCGGTGCGGCTGCGTCGGTTCAGACTTATGAAGAGGCCAAGGTGTACTTCGCTGGGACAACGTTCGAGCTCATGACGCCCAGTGAGAAATAGATTTGCATTAATTGTTCCACTTCCATGTCGACGCGCCGCACCGCTGGCTTGGGAACGAAGACGATTCCGCCCGACATGGGCAACGGTGAGGTCGGAATGTAAACGACGTGGCATTCTTCTTCGCCGAAACGAAAGGTGTCGGGCGAAGCCAGCAGCGCCAGGAAGCCTCCCCCTTCCCGCTCGCCGAATGAGCAATAGACGACGGGCATGCCGCTCATCTCCGACCGATCCTGCCGTTGGAACATCGAGACGACCTGCGAAATCGGCCCGTAAACGCTCTTGACCAAAGGAATCCGTTTCATCACG
>JAADHY010000132.1 GCA_013151585.1 Planctomycetota bacterium | reverse complement strand
GTTGCGAACGCCATACCAGTTCTCCACTCTTACCCGTCTCACGCAACACCCAGAAAGCGATGGGCCGGAAGCTGGTGCCTCCGGCCCTCAACGTACTCCGCCGCAATTCTCTCCGCCTGCTAGTCGGCCCCCTCCTCGTCCTTGACAATCTCTGTTCCAGCACCTCCGTTTGAATAGATCTCTAACAACAAACAGTGGCGAGATCGACAATCCACGATGTGTACCTTAGGCACGCCGCTGTTCAGCGCCTCCAGCGCGGCGTCGACCTTCGGAACCATCCCGCTCGCGATCACCTTTCGACGAACTAGCTCGCGGCACGCCGAAGCGGTGATGTGTGTGTACAAGGATTCGGGAGCATGTCGGTCTTCGAGAATTCCAGGCACATCCGTCACAAACACAAGCTTCTCCGCGTGCAGAAGCGCGGCAATGTTGGCAGCCGCTGTGTCTGCGTTGACATTAAGCAATTGATACCGTCGCCTGACATTTCTCCGTGGCAATGTTGTGTACCCAAGCGACGGGATCACTGGCAGCCCACCACGCAAAAACACTTCCTTCATTGTTGTTTCGTCGACGCCGACAACGCGACCGACAAAACCTAAGTCTGTCTGACGCCCGTCAGCGGTCGTGAACATCATCCTTTCTGTTCTTAAAAACAGCCTGTCCCGTGACGGCAAGAGCGGAACTCCAACATGCCTCCTTTCGGAAACATCGCGCGCAAATGCCGCTCCTATTTTGTCGACCTGTCGAACAAGAAACTCCACACTCACGCTTTGGTTAAGTTGGTTCGGTTTTTCTACGGTTTTCAACGAGTCGAAAACCTGCCTCAGCGAGTGGCACGTCTTTTCCAAACCTGAAGCGCGAAGTTCCTCGCACAGTTTCGGTAATTCAGCAGTTAATTTCCCGAGATGATCATAGATAAGCTGTTGGAGCGCCTCGCATGAGCACCCCTTCAACAAGCGTGACAAACTGCGCCCCTGACTGACAATATGTTCCGGCAATTCGGAACATAACTCAGTAAGCTTGGTAGCAAGCGTCTTGGAAATAGTCCCGAGAACTTCTTTCGCGATGCGCAGTGTCTTTTCGTCCGTATACCGACGCCCCTCGACAAAGCGAGGTTCATGGCCCTCTTCGCGCATCTTCTGACTGAGGTCCTTGCTACCTCCATGCACGAGGACCACCTTGCCGCCCAAAACCCTTATCAGAGCGACATCACTCAGCACGTTGCCAACAGCGGCGTCGTCACACAACGTCGAACCGCCTAACTTAACAACAATGTACTTGCCTCGGAACTTCCTGATCCATTTCTGGGACTCAGTCAAGAGAGTGAGAATTTGCTTCAGTGTAGCAACTGGATCGCGAACACGTGATGGGGATGTGGTTGAATCGGGTATTGCGGTTGACACTACACCAACATCATCAACATCAAGGTGCGGCATTGCTCTCGTCCCCAAAGATATTGCATCAACTACTAACGCATCCCGCACAAACATACAGAGTTTGTAAGCAAGCCAAACCCGACAGCCCGAAGGTGGACACACGGTAACATAAAGGTTGCTACCATCGCGAAGCCAGCCACGCCACGATTAGAATCCTCCTCTGTTCGCAACATGACAACAAAGCCCGCTCAACGATTGTGCGTTCTTCTTCTCGGCTCGACAACGAGAATAACTTTCGTTTTTTTCGCAGCTTGCCGCGTCATCCTTCCCTGCCCGTCGGACCGCTCCTAACGAGGAAAAACACCAACATCGTAACAGACCGTTCCTGGTGACGCAATGGAAGTTAGCAGCAGACCGAGGGGCCGAGGGCCCGGCGCGCTGCCACCCGACGTCTGGCGTATGAATCGGGCGCACCAGGGGGTTACATCGCGGTGCCAATCGTTGGATGGTACGCCGCGAAAACGCACGGTGTCCCGAAGTAATATGCGTGGGAGGCAGTCGAGTACCTCACAGCAGCGAGGGAAGGGACTGCCGACGACAATCCTCCGCCCGCAGCTGCCTGCCTGTCACCTCGGGCAAGCCCCGGAAATCGATCCCGAACGCAAACGCCCACGGGCGCGCCCCAAACCTTCCGTCCCACGCCGACACAGCTCTTAGTGAACAGGTCTGAGCCCCGCAAGCCGCGGCGACAAAACCAATGAACGAACAGCGTGCACCCTTTGCCGAGCTACGAATAAACGTCCCCGGCTGCGGGAGAAGGAGCCCGAGACGCGCTGGCGGCACCGCCGTCACACGGCCGCAACATCGCTCACGCTGCCGACGCTTCCTGTTCACCACCGGGAGGCGGGAATCTCGGTGGTCCCCTTACCTCTGACAAGCGTTCGCTCGCCGATATCGCAAAGTGTCTCGTGCCTCTGGCGCCCCAGGCAGAGAAACGCACCGTTATCGTGGCCTCCTGGTCGCAACGGTGCGGATACAGTCGGCATCTGGTCCTGGCAGGTCGGCTAATACGGGGGGTTTGTTGAAGAATCGGAGGGCTGCGGGCCGTCTTTCGAACGACGGGCACCTGGAAATGCCCTCGCTGTCTCGACGGCCTCTCGCCGCGGAAGGGCGCCGACCAACCACGCGACCAGAACCGCCAAGTAGAACTGGCCGAGAACCGATTGCATCCACGCCAGTGTCTGAGCGATCGGCGTTTTTGGAGCGATGTCTCCGTAGCCAAGCGTGGACATCGTCACGAAGCTGAAATAGACCATCCGAGAAAAAGGTGGCACCGGACGATCGGCGGCGGTCCTTACGCCGTCCGTTGCCTCGTCCGCTTGGACGCGGCCAATCGGAGACATCACGGCCTGTCCGCCGCCCGAGAAAGACGCCGCCTCCATGCGAGCCGTCGCCCAGTACAACTGAGCCCAAGCCAAGCCAAGCAGCAGATAGACGCACAGGGCTCCGAAGACCGAGTCGAGTGAAGCGACGAACTTTTGCAGAATCCGGGTGAGCAAGACGACGGCAATGATCCCGTAAAAGGCCGCCTCCAAAACACAGCTCGCGACGAACAGCACCGGATAGTCCAAAACGAGGGTGCTCCACAGAGTCGAGACGGCGAGCACAGCCAGTACTGTCGATGAAATAAACAGCCACCGCCGGGCGATATTCACAAAAGCACCGACGATAAGCACCGCCGTACCTCCGGCGTAGATCATGATGTGTCCGCCGAATGCTTGTTCCAAGATCGGTGCGACCAGCAGGGCAAACAGCAAAGCCGCCAGCAAAAGCGCCATCCGGCCGCGTTCGGCCCCATCCGACTTGGGCTTGTCAGGCATGTCCATCGTAGTTCCCCAACCGAGGTGATGGGAACGCGCCGTCGGTTTGCCCGTTGGCCGCGCCTTGGCCCCCGGTAAGCAGCCTGCAACTCACGCTGAGTCCGCGCAATCCGCCGGCCCGGCTTGCGTGATGGTTCGCGAGGACTGATTGCAAAAGCTTCGCCCTCGCTTTCACCGCGTTGACGCCGCGTTCCTCGGCTCGCAGGCGCACGAGCCCAGCTCACCTTCTAGCTGCAGTCAACGGCGCTAGCGACGTCGATCGGTTTTGACCAGTCGGAACGGAACGGCCTCGATCTTCTCAAACGGCCCCGCCGTCGGGTGGCTCCGGTTGCGTAGTTTTCCGAAAAAGTCTCGATCGATCGCAAGTGGCGAACCGTCTGGGTTCTCGAACGCCTGATTCGAAAACAACGTTTTGCCCAACGACTGTGTCGACACGAGCGATGTCTGCACGTCCAATGCGTCACCTCTGACGTTCCAATGCAAAGCCAGTGTGCCGCCGCGTTGTTCGATGCGGATTCGTGGATCGAAATCCTCGCGCACTCGACAGCCCTTCTCCTTCGCGTGTGGCTTGGCTCCATTCAGGTAAACGTTTCCTGAGGCGAGCACCTGGTACGTGGTGTGGTCAAACGGTTCCAGACCGTAGCCGAGCCATCGGATGCGGCGACCGCGGCCGCTTCGGCGAGTCTTCAAGTCGGGATAGCCTTTCACGAAAATGTTGTTGTAGAAACGGTTCTCACCTCCGTGGATGCTGCGCACCGCAGCAACCCAGGTCGAATGAGGCAAATGGTATGGCGTGCAGCGGTCAACTTCTTCGAACGCTTCCACCGCCCCCGTCATCAGGTTGTGCACCCACGCGCCGCCCTGCGACCAGCACCGCAACGATGTCGCTGAAAGAAAAACGTTGTTGTCCACCAAAAACGGCCCGTGATTGACTTCGACAAACAAATCATCAGTGGTGTTGTCATACAGCAGGTTGCGCGTCACCCGCGTGCCTTGAGCCATCCAGTCCAGCCAAATGCCACGGCCCGTATTATGGATGTGGTTCTGACCGAGGATCACATCGATAGCGGCGTGAATCTTGATTCCAGCGATTTCAGCGCCGGAAAACTGCCGCTTGGTCCAAATGTTGTAGATGTGGTTGTTCTCGATGCGGCTGAAAACGGCGCCCAGACTCCCAACAACTCCCGCCTGCTCGCAGTCGTAAATGACGTTGTTGCGGACGACGTGCGAACCGATCCTCTCCTTCGACCATCCGGCCCGCAAAGCGCGGAAGATGACTTCGTTGTAATGGGTCGCGCCGTCTTTGCGCGGATTGTTGGACCAGACGTTCTGTCCTGTGGCTCGGTCCTTACCCAGACTGATCCCAACACACTTGGAATCGTGAATAACGTTGTTTTCGATGATCCAGCCTTTGCTCCAATGCGTGCCGATCAGTCCGATCTGCTCGGCCGTCGGCGGAGCCCATTGCGTCGCCGCCTGGCTCAGCTCGAACCCGCGGATCGTGATGTAGTTGATGCCGGGATGGGCTGGATAGAAGCAACTGTCGCGAACCGTGATCTCGATCAATTCGTTGTTCGGATCATGCTTTTGGAAATTGGCGTAGATCCGGGTCTGTTTCTCATCGCTTTCGCAGTACCAAACATACAGCGAGCGTTCTTGATCCAAAGCGCGCGGCAACGGCTTCGGTTCCAATACCGCTTGCAGGGCCGGGACCTCAAACAGCGACATCCCGTTCAAGAACACCTCACCGGCGTGATGCACCCGCCCGTGGGGAGAAAACCAATCACCATGCAAGACGTCCTGGTACGGGTTGTAGTCGCCGAAAAAGCTGTTCGGCAGAGTCACTTGCCACACGGTGCCTTTGACTTTTTTCCAGCCCTTGATCACTTCCGAGCCCTTGATGTGAACATGCTCGCCTTCAGCGGCCTGGTACACGATGCGTTCGTCGTCGGAAAGACCTCCGCGAGCCGGCTCGATCTTCTCCCGATACGTCCCTTCGTGCACAATGACAACGTCGCCTCGCTTGGCGACCTTAGCCGCCCGTCCAATCGTTCGGAAAGGCTGTGTCTTCGTGCCCGGATTGGCGTCATCGCCGCGGACCGAAACGTGATACTCCCGGCTGGCGGCTACGCCCACCATCGAGAGCTGCAACAGCAAGAGGAGAATAACAGTGGAATACTGAGTCCGCTTCATGATTTCTGTCCCTTGTCTCTCAACGCGGCCTCGTTCTTGCCCGGCCGCAGATGAAAAGCGGAGGTCGGCGGCGTAGAAAGAATGGCGTTCCTCCGTCCCATTGGAAGCCCAAGCCATAGACGTGGATCCCTTTGCCGGCAGAAACGCCATCAGATTCGTTCGACGCTTTCTCGACACCGCGCCGGGCTCATTGTAGCAGCTCACGGGGGAAATCTCCGCAATTTGACGTTACGGCCCGTGGCAGATCAAGCAGTTTCCCTGCGTGGTCCCCCGGCAAACACGCACAGCACCAGGCCTTCATATCTTCTTCTGGATTATGAGGGGACGTCCGTCCTCTCCGCTGCGGTCGCCCTGAAGACAACGAGATGCCCGATGACGAGGCCCCGGTATTTCCGCACTCGCGTTATTGCCTCGATTTACCATTTGAGCTGTCTACCGACACGGATCCGGTTTCTGGCGGACGCTCCGCTACCGGCTCCCGCCTTCCGACTTTGCCAGTTTCTGGCGCACGCGACTTTCAAGCTCCGACAGGATCCGCTCGTAGCTGCTGTAGTATTTCTGCCAGCCGTGAAGCAGCCCGCCTTGTTCATCCGGGAAGCGCTCCATCCAGGTAACGACCTGCTCGACGGTTTTCACGCCCTCGGCCAGCAGCTCGGCCGCACGCCGCCCTTCAGCGTCCCCCACGCCTCCGGCTAGATACCGAAGGCCGAGGAACCGTCCTTCGAACTGGCAGTGAGCCAGCCTGATTAGCAGATCGTGCAGCTCGCACACATCCCGTTCGCGACGCAGGCGCTCGGCGTAGAGGCCGGCCGGCATTTCGTCGAGCACGTCTGCAAGATGTCCGGCCAGTGGCGCGTGGACCCGGCGAGCCTGCTTGACGTCCGCGATCTTGCGTTTCCGCACGTCCGGAGCAAGCGGTGGCCACGTCATGTCCGTGTAGGGACCGACGATGGCGTCTGCTTCGAACAAGAGATTGCACGCTTCTTCCACCCGCCGGTAATACGCGACCATTTCGGGCGCCGCGTCTTTCCCATAGTAGTGTCGGCAGAAGTCTTCCAAGAGCTGTTGCCCGTCCACATCGGCGTTCCAGGCGGCGCGGGTGAAGGCGACCATCGAAAACGGAGGGCTGTGCCAGGCCCGAAAGCTGACCATCAGATTCTGCCATACGGGCAGATGTAGGCTGCGGAAGTACCGCGCATCGGCGGGCAGGACGTTGATGTGCGGCGGCTGCATTTCCCGATTCAAGAGCGCATCGGTGTAGTAGCCGAACTCGTGGATCGTCTTCGGCGCCGTCTTCTGAAACGCGGCACGCAGGGCGAGCCAATCCGGCAGATACTCGCTGCGGTTGCGACGGCAGTCCGGATCATTGATCGCATGACGATAGCACCGTTCCCGGGGCGCATGGAACAGAAATAGATTCGCCGCTGGCCGGATGCGCGACACTTTTCCCGTGTCGTGATAGGCCAATAGAGCCAGCGACGCCCTCGGGTTTACCTCGGCCAGTACTTCGGCGATCGCGTTCATGGCCAGCATGTTTTGGTCCTGAGGAGCAAGGGCTTTGCAGCGCGGGCAATGACACCAGCCGCCCCCCTTCAAGTCGTCGGCCCAAACGTGAAAGTAGGTCACCTCGGGCAGTTCCTGGAAGAACTTTCGGGCGTTTTCTTGCAATACAGCAAGAGCGCCGGAATTAGGGCAGAAGTTGTGATCCGCGATGCGCTGGCCTTTTTCGTTCATCCGGAAGTATTCCGGATGGGCGGCGAAAAGAGTCCGCGGCACAAACGTCGCCAGGATGTGTCCGCCGAACTCGATGATGGTCTGGCGTTCTCTCAGGAGCGGCAGGTATCGGTCGCGGTTCTTTTGCCACCACGACGCCGAGCGGCCGTAGATGACCAGGTTGTTGACGCGCGATTTGGTGAGAAAGTCGATCCATTCATCAAACCGCTCGTAGTAGTGAGGGTAGGCGATCATGACGGAGCGATCTCGGAACGACGCCTTCTGGTGGGACTCGCCGATCGGCAGCGCGACGCGCTGGTGCTTCGGAACGACTTCGCCCAGTCGGCCGATGAAGTACCAGCGGCATCCCATGGTTTCCAGTAACTGGTAGGCCCCGTACAGCGCCCCTCGCGGCGTGTGGCCATGGATGGTGATCTGATCGGGCATCACGGTCAGGTCGAACCCGTCCCAGCCACCGTCTTCACATTCAATCCGGACCGCTTTCGATGACGGGCGCGATTCCTCGACCACTTCGATGGCTGCTCTAGATATCTTCTGCACGTATTCGGCCAGCTCGCGGGCGGCTAATCGCTCAGGCGCGCTGGCGCCCGGGCGCAGACTGATGTGCCAGTCCGAGCGTCCGCTTTGGACGAGTACAACTTCGCTTCCTGCGGCGCCGTCGCCATCCGCACCACAAAAGGCGAGGACACTCAGACAAACGCAAATGCGGCATATCGCTTCGACAAAACCGGAAACCATGGATGTTTCTCCTACTCGGAAACGGCTCGGACGATGAACGCCCCGACGGAATCCGCCCAAAACCGATGGCCCCGAATCCGAGAAGTGCTTCCGCATTGTCCACCATTGCGTTACCCTAGCCAAGTGCAGTGCCTTGAAATCTCGGGAGCGACGCCATGAGCTGGTTCAGAAGAGCAGGACTTACCCGTGTCCGAGCGTTGCCCTGGCCGTTAACGTGTGAAGGACTCGGCTGGCCGGGCGAGCCAGACCGGTGGTGCAAGCACCAAGTGTCTAATCGACGCGGAGTGAGAACATGAGCATTCAAACGGTTCTGCCCGACGTTGTCAGGCACAACAAGTCTGGCTCTGGCGTCGCATGGTCGCTTGCCCTGCTGGCAATACTGGCGGTGGCGAGTCCAACGGAAGCGCAACGCGTCGAGCTGTCCCTCAACGGCACGTGGGAGATCGACGACAGCGTCCAACCGGAGCAGATGCCCGATCGGTTCGCGCACCGAGTCCCGGTGCCCGGTTTGGCCCATCTGGCCGAACCGCCCCTGGAGGACGTCGATGCGTTCGACAGCCGTGAATTGTTGTATCGACGCCTGGTTCTCAAACGTCTGGGCCTGCGAACCGATGGCCCTGGCCAAGTGGCCCGCAAGGGCGTGGCTGGGATTCCTCGGCAGGATCGCAGCTATTTGTGGTACCGTCGCCGGTTCCGGGTGGCGCAGCGCAAGGCGGTGGCCGTACTGCGCATCGCCAAGGCCCAGTTCGGCACGGCCGTCTGGCTCAACGGCCAGAAGATCGGTGAGTATCCGGGCTGCTTCACGGCGAGCTACTTCGACGTGACGCGCGCCGTAGATTGGAAGGGAGAGAACACTCTGGTGGTGCGTGTCGGCGCGCACCCGGGCGTTCTGCCCGATACCTACCCTACCGGCACAGACTTCGAGAAACTGCGGTGGACGCCGGGCATCTACGACCGCGTGTCACTGCGTCTGTCAGATAACCCAGTGATCCAACACGTCCAAGTGGCCCCGAAGATCGATCGCTCCGAGATCCTCGTCCAGACGCAGCTAAAAAACTACGGCCCGGCGCTTGAGTTCACACTCAAACATCAAGTGAAGACGTGGAAGCAAAAGAAGCTGGTCGCCGAAAGCGAACCGAAACGGCTTCGGCTCGCTGCCGGTGCGACGACCCCCGTCACCCACCGAATTCGCATACCCGATCCCCGACTCTGGTCGCCGGAGGACCCCTTCCTGTACGTGCTGGAAACAACGAGCGGTGGGGACAGCGCTCGCACACGCTTCGGCATGCGCGAATTTCGGTTCGATCCGAAAACGGGCAAGGCCTACTTGAACGGCAAGATCTGCTACCTGCGCGGTTCGAGCATTACGCTGCACCGGTTCTTCGAGGACCCTCTGTCGGGGCGCCTGCCGTGGGACGACGCGTGGGTCCGCCGGCTGCTGGACGAGATTCCCAAGCAGCTTCACTGGAACGCATTCCGTTTCTGCATCGGGCCGGTGCCCGAACGATGGTTCGAAATCGCCGACGAGGCGGGGCTGTTGATTCAGAACGAATTTTTCATCTGGACGGCTCGACCGTCGAAGGACTATTTCCGGCACTGGGACAAGGACGAACTGCTCCGCCAATGCTCCGACTGGGTGCGCGACAACTGGAACTATCCGAGTCTGGTGATCTGGGACTCGTGCAACGAGACGCACGATCCGGTTTTCGGCGAGGTGATCATTCCGACGGTGCGGAAACTCGATTTGTCCAATCGTCCGTGGGAAAACGGATACAACCCGCCGGTCGCGCCGGGCGACCCCGTCGAAGATCATCCGTACCTTTTCATTCGTGCCGGCCACAGCGACAACGCCCGTTTCGAAATGACCGAATTGGAAAAGATGGACGGGCGCCGGCGTCGCGGGGACCAGTATCCGGCGATCATCAACGAGTACGATTGGCTTTGGCTGCGCCGCGACGGGACGCCGACGGTGGCCACCGAGAAACTGTATCCGAAGTATCTTGGGCCAGACACGACGTCCGACGAGCGCTTTGCCCTGCAGGCCTACTGGCTGGGCGGTCTGACCGAGTTCTGGCGTGCCCACCGCCACCATGCGGGCGTGCTGCACTACGGTTACCTGATCTACGACCAGCCGTTCGGTT
>JAADHY010000740.1 GCA_013151585.1 Planctomycetota bacterium | reverse complement strand
GGGCTCAATGGGCTCCTGGTTGACTTCGCGACTCAAAAAGTAACTTTCCAGGGCGCGAGGCCTCGCGGGGTACGCACACAGACCGGTCGGGCTGGTCGCACACCGTCGCAAGTCGCGTCCGTATCAGTGTTTGCCTCTCTCGCGATTTGCATCGCTGCGACGGCAAGAGGCTGCTCGGAAGAAAGAAATCGACGGGGAATCCGCCGTGTCACGGGATGCTAATTCCTGTCGGCTTTCCCGGTGGGATGTCCGTCTCGGCACGGATCCGCTTACTACGGACCAAGTTCGAGGGGTTAGCGGAAGTTGGGAAACCTACGGCCGTAGCCAGGTGACAACAGACGGCCGTGGTGCTTTGTCCCAGGAGAAAGGCGGGACTGGGGTGGCTGCGGCCGTCCCGTCGCGTCTGGGAGGCGAGCCGCCTGGACCACAACAGTTCGCGATTCCACTTTCCTGCATTGAAGAATCAGTGCGCCAACTCTGTCGGCGCCGTTCGTAACCCGTTCGTAACACTGAGATTGTGCCAGCTCCGCGGCCTCGGCCGGGGCAGAAGCTTTCTCGTCAGCCGGTTACCACACCAACCCAGTGTTGCGGTTGAAGACTGGCGGACCGGGAAAATACCAAGGCCGCCGGTAACTGTAATAAGGAAAGCGGTAGTGACCCGGACCGTACGCACCAGGTACCCCAGGGCCGAAATGGAAAGTATACGCATCGACGTACACGGGGCTGTAGATCATCGGGATATAGTAATAGGGCAGACAGCAATCGCCCGGTGCCAAGTAAACCGGTACCCCGTAGGCTGGAATGGCCGAGACAGGCACGGTCGGCAGATAGGCGGCCAGGCCGTACGAGCCGACAGCCGCATAGGGTCGGACGGCATTACTCGCCGTCCCTTGTGAACTTCGCGCATTGTTCGGAGCGAGCTGGTCGTCAGCGCGAGCGGCTGCTGTCGCGTCGAGCGCGGTAAGCAGCAAAGTGACTGCAACGAGAACGAAAGAGCTCTTGGAAGTGGGCATCAGCGATTTCCCCTCGGATTTGTTACTCGTTCTTGAAAAGTCTGCGGCAGGTAGCGGGCAGACTGGTATTCTGGGCTGTACCTCGCCTTAAGCTAGTATATCTGCGCAAACAGCGGGGGTGGCGGGGACGTTGCGCGTCTGGAACCGCGTCGCTGGGAAATGCCGATCCGATGATGGTGGCGCCAATTGCTCTGGTTGTGGTTTTTTTGAGGAAAGCACGGAGTATGCCTCTTGTTGAGCCGATAAGTAATTGAGTGGCAAAGATGTAGATTCTGGCGATGCGGACCGGTGAACTCGGGGAAAACGGTCCGCTGACAATGGGAACGAGGAGCAAGTCTGCAAGTACGGAAGGACGGCAAGACCAGATCGGCACGCCTGCCTCTCTGTCGATGAGGGAATGGGATGCAGGCGAGACGAAGGGGGATTGGATGATGGCGACCGGCTTGGGAGCGATGGCGCTGGTGACAGCGCTGGGGATTGGACCATTCGGACACGGCGGCATGGGCTGCCCGACCTGTGGCCCGAGCGGGTACTATTCGGCAGCGCCGTCGGCGGGTTACGTTTATCCGGCTGCGCCAGGCTATGCAGCGGCGGGCGTCCCTTCGGCGGGCGGATTCATGACTGGTACCCCGGCGGTCGCAGGCCCGTACGGAGCCGGCTCCTCAATGGGCCAGCTTAATCCGTACGACTCGCCCAGCCCGTGGATGCACGGATACATTCAGCACCTACCGGTTTATGGGGGTTTTCGCTATTTCCGGCCGTACAATTACAAGCACGTGTTGTCGCAATCTACCACGGCCGGACAATGGGGGATGTCTCCGACGATGCCGTATTCGCAGCAATTCTGGCATCGTTATCAGGATAAGGCTTCGCTAACCCCGCCGGGTTCGTCCGGCGCGCAAACGACTTTCGCGACCGAGTACGCTCGCGAACTGTCTCGCTTGAAGGCGTGGCGGGACTTCCAGGCCAGCCAAGCGGCCGGTCCGGGCCTGCAGAACGCAGCCGTTTCGCCGGCCCCGTCCGCGCCAATGCCCGCTTCGGCTGAGTACGGAGCCGCCGCAGCCTATGGTCCACCACCTGCCGCGACTTCGCCTCCCTCACCGGGCTGGCCGGTCCCTCATCCCATGGCCGGGTTTGGTGCTCCGGCGTCTGCGCCGGCAGGACCGGGGGCCATGGTGCTTCCGCCACCTCCAAGTCGCCTGAGTCCCGCCGGAGCGGTTGCCGGCGGTGTGCAGATCGAGCAGCTTCAGCGACAGGTGCAGGAGCAGGCCCGACAGATTCAAGCCCTTCAAAACGTCCTGAACCAACAGGCGGCCCCGTCACGGTCCTGGGGTGACGTTTCCACCTGGAACGGCCCGAGCCGTTGGAACCCTGCCCCTCGCGGCTATTGAGTGCGCGGCCGCTGTGGACCGCGGCGCGGCCCCTAGCCTTTCTCGACCCCCGACACAGCCAATTCGGCGGTTCCCGCCCGAGCCGCGTCCGCGTCAAATCAGAAAGCCGAGTTTCCGCAGCCGGCGCTGAACCGATTCGCTTTGCAGCGCCTCCCGGAAAGCCTGCACGCTCTTCCGGTCCCAGCGGTCCGCCGGGACAACGAAATCGTACCGCTCCTCATGCAGCGGAAGGAACCCCAAGCCGGCGGCCCGGGCGACCGTCTCAATTCCGATGCCCCAATCGGCTCGGCCTTGGGCCACGGCAGCCGCTACGGCGTTATGCGATCGAGCCTGGATGGCATATCCGGGCGGTCGGACGCCACCGAGCAGCTTGTCGATCAAGATGCGAGTGCCGCTGCCTGCGTTTCGATTGACCATCCAGCACTCAGAATCTGACGCGACCGCCTTGATTGCCTCCTCGGCCGATCGCCCTTCGAATCGCGAGTCGCCTTGGCGATAAATCAGCCCTTGCATCCGGCCGTAGCCGGGAAGCAGACGCAATCCTTCGGTCACGAACGGTCGATTGTATTCGCCCGTCTTGGGGTCCAGCAGGTGAATGCCAGCCAGATCGCATTCCCCGCGTCGAGCGGCCAGCAGGCCACCGTTGCTGCCTACATAGAGGGTTTTGGCCGTGAAACCGCGCTGCCGAACTGCCGAAATCAACACATCGAGTCCCACGCAATGGCTGCCAATGACAACCAAGTCGGCTGGTTCGAGTGTCCGATCCAGCAAACGAACTTCAACCCGGCTGCCCGCCTCCACCAGTTCCTGGTGCTGATCAATGACGAGGAATCCGTCGGCACAACTGAAGGTCGTCACCGATCCGGACCCTTTGCCGATCGGATAAGCAGCCAGACCGTCAGCCCGGCGGACGAGGCTGACCAGGACGAATTCTTTTCGTCCGCGTTGCGAATTGATCCGCAGCGGCACGGTCGCCGGGACTTGCTCCGTTCTCGCCGGAGGACGACCAGCGAGTGCCCGCAGCACCGGGGCAACGAACTCGTGAAAGGTGAAGACAGCCGACGTTGGAAAGCCGGGCAGGATTACCACGGGTTTCCCTTGGGTTACGGCCAGACAGATCGGCTTGCCGGGTTTGAGAGCAACACCGTGCGCCACGATGCCCGGGTCGGTCAACCGCTCGATGACTCGGTAGGCCAGGTCACCCGCTCCCTTTGACGTGCCACCGGAAAGCAACACGACATCGTATTGCAGGGCCTGTTGAACGGCCCGCTGCAGTGCGGCTTGGTCATCCGGGACGATACCCAGCTCGATCGGTTCTCCGCCCAGTTCTCGTACAGCGGCCGACAGGATAGCGGAATTGGAGTCATACACTTTCCCCGGCTGCGACGGCACTCCCGGCACGATCAATTCATCGCCCGTCGAGATGATGGCCACGCGGGGCCGCCGAAAGACACACACCTCGACCACGCCGATGGCCGCCAAAACGCCGACTTCTCGCGAAGTCAACACCTGCCCCGCCCGGAGAACCGTTTCGCCGCGAGCGATATCGGTTCCGGCAAAAGTCACGTTTTCTCCGGCCGTGACCGGACGCATGATCCTCAGACGCACTCGGTGATCTGAGGTGACTGCCCGCTGCGCGTGCCCCGCTGGTGAAGAGCCTTCTTCAGCGAGCTCCGTGTATTCGACCATCACGACCGCGTCCGCCCCGCGCGGCAGCATTGCCCCGGTGGCAATAGCCGTAGCAGTGCCCTCGCGTACGACCTCCGACGGCATCGCTCCCGGAGACAAGACCTCACGGTTCAGCTCAACGAACCGAGGCACCTCTTCGGTGGCTCCGAACGTATCGGCCGCCTGAACGGCGAAACCGTCAACGTTCGACCGGTCGAAGCCGGGAACGTCCACCTCCGAGACCACGTCCACGGCCAGCACGCGATGCAGCGCGTCGGATAACGTCACCGTCTCGCAGCCCAGCGGTTGCAATTTCAAGTGCTCGTGAAATCGACGCGTCGCGGTGGCCGGGTCCACGATGTCCAGAAACTGTTGCTGTTGCGCCGCGCGACGCAAATCGTGTTCTGCGGGCAATTCCGACATGCGAGAACTGCTCCCTTGATTGTTGTTTCGGTTACGTCAAGAAATGTCCGGCGAGTCGACTGGAATCACGGTGCGACCGGTCCCGCTCCAGCGGTGGCCGTCAAGACAAGTCGTACAAGAACACCGTGACTTGGTCTGCCGGAGCAAACCCCTCTCGCGATTCGGGAACGACGACGAAACCGTCAGCGCGCGTGGTTGACGAAAGGACCGACGCCCCGCTGACCGCCAGTGGCTCGACGCGCCCTCGCGGCGCACCCGGCTCGCCCGCACCGGCGTCGGCCACAAGGATCGACTCACCGAGTTCCGTCTCGTGCGCTGCGGACGGCTCTGTTTCCACCAGCCGCACGCGGCAATAGTCGACTCGGCCGATGGCCGAAGCGATTTTTCGAGTCAACACGGCGCGACATGCGGGGTAAGGCCACGTGGCCGGTCGCCCCGCCGCCCGCCGGATCGCTCGTCCGGCGAAAAAGTCGTACGCGCACAGGCACGAAACCGGATTCCCCGGCAATAGAAACACCAGCCAGTTCTCTATCCGTCCCATGCCGGTTGGGCTGGAAGGTCGCATGGCAAGGCCGTGAATGGCCAGTTCGCCCCGCTCGCGCAGAACCACCGGAGCGTGGTCTTCGGCGCCGACACTGGAGCCGCCGGAAACCAGCACAATGTCCGCTCCGGAACGGGTCATGGCGTTTTCAATTGCGTGGCGGTCGTCGGAAACGTGCACTAGCGATTCAATCACACCCCCGTCCCGATGGACCAGCGCCCGCAACATCGCTGAGTTAGAGTCATAGATTTGAAAAGGCGAGCGTTCAGCTCCAGGCGTCGCCAATTCGTTTCCCGTGATCACGATCCGAACGCGGGGGCGCCTGCGAGCGCAGACTCGGTCGCGGCCCACGGCGGCCAGCAGTCCGACATCTTGAGGGCGGAGCCGCCGACCCGCTTGCAAGACGGTCGCTCCGGCGAGGACGTCTTCGCCGCGATGTCCGACATGCCGTTGAGGTGGCACGGCGAGAGTGATTTCGACTGATGACCCGACTTCGCGCGCGTACTCGGCCGGAACCACTGCGTCGGCTCCGTCCGGCAGTGGAGCTCCGGTCATGATCCGAACCGCCGTCCCCGGCTCGACCCGTCCAAGGAACGGCCGCCCCGGCAGGGATTGACCCAACAGGCGGAAAACCAGCGGGTTGTAACTGCTGGCTCCGGTGGTTTCGTCACCGCGAAGAGCGTACCCGTCCATCGCAGATCGGTCAAAGGGCGGGACGTCCAGCGGCGAAACCACATTTTCTGCCAGTATGCGGCCGGAGGCCTCGGCTAGCTCGACCTGCTCCGTCGCGCTCACGGGGCGTGCGTGGCGGTCCACCCATTGCAAGGCATCGCTCACTCGCACACGCCGCGCGAAGCCGCGCATACGTACGTCGTCGTTCCCATCTGAAGTTGGCATGATCGCTGGCGGTCCTGAACGGTTCCTTCCCGGTTTTTCCACACCTCACCGAACGCCGCGGGCGGCTCACCCGTTTCCGGACGAGCGGGATCCGGGACCGAGTCCGGCCCGCAGCAGCGCGTCGCGGTATTCCTCCATCGTGTTGATGTTCTGCAAGGAGCGGAGGTCTGGATCGACGGTTTTCACTTCGTCCAATCCCACCCGCCGGACGTTGCATTGGTCGAGCAACGTTCTCAGACGCAGTTGCCCCGCAGCTACCAAACGGCTGGCGCGATCGGCCAGCCGCGTTCGGTAGACGGCCACGACACTGTGGTCGTGGCGCCCGTCGCACACAACGACCGCGTCGTGATCGTCCAGCCGATCGACGAGCAGCCGAACGAATTCTGGCACGAGCAGGGGGACGTCACAAGCCGAGACAAAAGCGGCGTCGACTTCGTCCTGCAGCGCGGACAGCCCGATGCTCAATCCGGCCAGCGGACCGAGGTGCTCTTCTTGGTCGCGCAGCAGGCGAATGTCTTCAGGCAATGAGGGAACCGGCTGCTCAGGCCCGGCGACCACGACCACGGGAGCCACGACCGACTGCACAATTCGCACCACCCGTTGGAGTAATCGCTCCGGACCGAACGGCAACCACGCTTTCGGCCGGCCCATCCGGCGACTCCGGCCGCCGCACAGTACCACTCCCCCAACTCCGCCCGTGAGGGATTGTTGTGTCATGCAACGAGAACTTTGCTAGACCCGTCGGCGCCAGACTCCTCGCGTCACGATTGAAATCCCGGTCTCCGGGGCGCTTCGACGCTTCCTGGACTGGCGAGGACCCTGACCATCGACTGTTTACGTCGGGCTTCGTTCGTCTTGCTCACTTTACGGAGTCACGCTTTTACGACGGCCTTCGTTTGTGAGAACATCTTTCACCCGGTCGATCGCGCGCCACATTCGTCACCTTCGGTCGATGGCGAAGCGAACGACACGACTTCACAAGGCCTCGAGCGTGCGAATTCGGTTCACCGCGCGCGCCGCCGCGCCCAGTCCGCTGAAGTCCGCATCGATTCAGACTCGTTCCGCCGTCGAAAAGACGCGCGCCGCGACCGACGGGAATTGTAGGAGATTCTGCCTGCTTTGCGAGTTCAAAATGCCGGTGTGCGACGTCTCATGCCGACCTGACCCGCTTGTAGCGGCGACGCAAAAAGTCGGTCGGCACGCGATTTGCCCAAAGGGAGCCTTGATCAAAGCTGTGACGTGCAAGGCGGCCGGAGCGGCGGGGGAACGGCCTGCGGCGGCTGTGGCTCTCCGGTTGAGGTGTACGCGTCGGGACCCCGCCGCTCCTGTGCCGTCGCTGTGTGCGCCGAGCGGAAGAGGTGACGGCCGACCATTTCCAGAATCGCCTCTCTCCTGGCGCTCCGGGCGGCTCGGTCGGGATGGCCGGCCGGTCGAATCGTCTTTTCGACCAGAGAGTCGCCTTCGCTGTTGACCACGATGGGATCATCGCGCCGTACCCATCGGATCACATTACGAACCGTTGAACGCGACATCGCGCACGGTGATGGACGCAGGCTATTTCGGGGGACTGGTTTCATGCCGCGAGTCACGATTCCTCAGATCGAACCGACGCCGAACACGACTCTGCCGTGCGTGCCCAATGTGGAACAGTTCATGTGTCGGGACATGTGTGTGGCGACTCCCGACACGCTGTTGGCCGACGTCGTCCGGCGCATGATCCAGACGCACACGGCGGTCGTGCCGGTGGTCGAATCGGGCGAAGAGGGCCTGCGTCTGCTGGGCCTCCTTTCGGACCGTGATTGCCTGACCCAACTGTCGAACGAAGCCTTCTTCGGTAATCCGTACCAGCCGAAAGAGGCTCGCACGGTCATGCGGCCTCCAGCGGCGGTCGTCTCTCCGAAAACAGACGTCTTCACGCTGATCGCGCTTTTCAACGAGCACGACTGCGACGCGTTGCCCGTGATCGAGAATTCGCGGCTGATCGGAATGGTCCGCCGTTGCGACGCCTTGAGGGCGATTGATCAATACTACGATTGCACGCAGCACATCCGACGGCGAAGACGGTGTAACGCGACGCGGAGCCGAAACGGACGGGAAGAGTAGGTCAGAAGTTGTCGCGGAGTCTTGGGCGAATCGTCGCCGTGAAGGGCAGGGGGCTCTAACGAGTTGAGCGCCGGCGCGCCCATGATTTACTCCACAGGTCTGCTGCGGCCGCGCGATGGGGTCGGGACTGCGTGCTCGAGCGGCTAGACAGTTATGGCTCGCTCGCCACGATCTATTTGCTCCGTTCCTCGAGGTGTGTCAGTGCGGCCGCTCGAGCTTAGCCAAATCGACCACCGGACAATCCGGATACTTGGGGAGCTGCCAGGTCTTTTCGGGGACCGATACGGGATTGACTTCGATCCGTCCCAATCGCATGCTGAGCGAGAGGCCGGTCTCCGGCCACTGCAACTCGACGCGGTGCGGCAACACCGCGCCGCTCATGGGGTCCTGCCGGTGCTCCGAGAAATTGGCTCTTGCGACGAGCGTTCCGGCGGAATCGTAAAGGGCATGCTGAATGACGACTCCGCGGCACGTATCCACGACGATGACCTTGCGCATGGGAGCTCCCTGCAGTGATCGACGTTGGGTGACCAGGTGAGCCTGCTGTGAGACTCCGACGGGCCGTTCCAGCGTCAGTCCGGTGTCCGGCAGCCGGATCACGCCCAGCGCCTCCATCAACCAATCCGGTTGAAACGGAATTCGCAGTTTTCGTCCGGCTCGCGGCAGCTCTTCGTACGACGCGGTCAGAATGCACTTCGGCTCGGCTCGGCGCAGCCAGAACCAAAACCGTTCGTCATTCGATCCCAGGTCCACTTCGTTTCCGCCAAAGGCATTCGTCGCAATCAGTCGCAGACGTCGCGGCTCTTGCACGGCCAGGATCGCCGAAAGAGAGACGGGTAGCGTTCCGGTCTGCTTGGCGCTGATTCGCACATCGGCACATCGCCACGAGGGAACAACGTTCTGATTGACGGCAGCGACGATCTCCGCCAAAGTCGCGTCCTCGGAAAGCACGCACGGAGTCCGATACTGAGGGATCCAGGAGAAGCGAGTCGAGGCACAGCCGGCCAACCAAGCCAAAGCACCGATCGCCCCGACGGTTACGAAAGCCGGTACGCGTTGGATCAGACCTTGAAACAGCGCGTGCATCCGTGCGTGTTCCTTCCTGCTGGTGTTACCTGCCGGGCGAAAGGGCGATCAATCAGCTCCACTCGGCTGTCAACTGGGCCGTCAACGCCTCCTGCACTCTGCGGATTTCATCGTCGCTCAATTGCTGGTCGCGAATGTAATACGGGCCTTCGCCATGTTGGCCCAACAGCTCCAAGTATTCCACACCCCCTTCGACGCGCGAACCTTCCAGCTTCAGCCGTTTCTTCTGGAGTAACAAGAGGGCCAGGACGTAGCAGAACTTCTCCTGCTCGGGATCGGCGTCTTCCACGAGCTGCTCGAAGTATCGCATCAGCCCTTCTGTGTCCAGCGGCTTGGCACGCTCTCCGTGGGGTTCGGGAACTTGGCATCGCCAATGGGCAATCGTCCCTTCCGGGGGGCCTGACCAACCCTCGGGCGAGAAATCCAATCGCACCAACTGCCCCTCCCGCTCGACGAGCACCGAATGACAGACCGTGCCCGGGACCAACTCCCGGCCGGTGGCCGCACACGTCTTGCCGACGGGTTTCAAATGGTAGTCCATCGGATGTCAATCACTCCGGCGATTCCTTCGCCGCCACCGCCGCAACCTTCATCGAGATCGCGACTTGCAAAAACAGATTCCGTCCCAACGCCGGAAGGGCGAGGCATCGTATCGGAATCTCCTGAACGGCTCAAGGCGGATCGCCCAATGCCGATCTGAAGGCCACGAAGGCGGAAACATCCAAACGGGAAAGACCCTGAAATTGGGGACGCAGAGCGGGCAGCTTGAGCTGATTCATCGGCGCACTGCGTCCTCCGGCTTTCGACGCCGGGCCAATCGCGTCTGTTCGCGTTGGTCCGCCGCGCCGGCCAGCTCTTCACGGGGCTTCGATTCCGATCGACTCGGTCCCTCCTTGGCCCGCGTCAAGCGAAAAAGCACGAGCAAGGGATGTTTGGGAGGTGGCCGAGTGGCGGGGACGGCCATCCGGGC
>JAADHY010000292.1:16011-17702 GCA_013151585.1 Planctomycetota bacterium | reverse complement strand
CTTGGTGGTGGGGAATCTCTCGTTCGCTCGATCGGCGGATGAGCCCATCTCATTCGAATCGCTCTTGAAAGAGATGGTTGACCGGGACCGATTGGCGCGGGTTCCCGATCCGTTTTACCTCTGCCGACAAGCCAGCAGCTACGACCGCGATTCGGTCGCGCCCGACAAGCCCGGCTGGTTCGCCAATTGGGACCGGAGCCAGTTCGTCCGGATCGAACAGCGAGACGGCCAGAAAGAGTACGTGCTGATGGATGCCAATGGTCCGGGAGTCATCGTGCGGTTCTGGGCCACTTGGCACGGACCGCGTGGCGGGCCGTTCTCCAACGGAACGCTTCGAGTGTACCTCGATCACGAGCGCAAACCGGTCATCGAAGGGCCCATTGCCGATGTGATCGATCGCGGCGCGCTCACCGGTCCGCCCCTTTCGGAAGGCGTCTCGCCGCTGACCCCGTACAAACGGCGCGGTCATAACCTGTACCTGCCTATTCCCTATGCCAAACACTGCAAGATCACTTATCAGACGGACGTGCCGATCGATCGCGGAGCGAAAAAAGGAGAGGCGCTTTACTATCAGATCAACTACCGAACCTACGAGCCGGGCACAAAGGTTGAATCGTTCTGCATGGACCAACTGAAACGGGCCCGAAGCTTGCTCGAGAGGACTCAAAAGCGGTTGCTGGAGTCCGGCTGGACGGAGACAGCCGGCTTCCAATGCGCGGATCTGTCCGGGCCCGTGGCGCCGGGCAAATCGCGGTCCGTCGAACTGGAGGGCCCGCGAGCGATTCGACAGTTGACGATTCAACTGAAAGCGGCCGATCTGGCCCAAGCCTTGCGGTCAACCGTGCTGGAAATCCATTTCGACGGAGAGCGGACGGTGTGGTGTCCAGTGGGAGCGTTTTTCGGCATTGACTACGAGGTGCATCCGGTACGCACATGGTACACCGAAGTAACCGATGACGGGACCATGAACTGCTTTTGGGTGATGCCATTCGAACGCTCGTGTCGCCTCGTCGTTCACAACCTGGGACAGCAGCCGATCGAAATCACGAAAGGGAAAATCTGTCACACGTCTTGGGCGTGGGATGACCGCTCTATGCATTTCCACGCCACTTGGCGGCAACTCACGAAAGTCTCGACCCGCGGCCGCAAGCAGATGACCGGCGCCGGAGCGTTCGATGTGAACTATGTGGAAGTGCAGGGCGCCGGAGTTTATGCCGGCGATACGCTGAGTGTCTTTAATGGAACGAACGCTTGGTGGGGCGAAGGAGATGAGAAGATCTATGTGGACGGCGAATCTTTCCCATCGCACTTCGGGACAGGCACCGAAGATTATTACGGCTACGCGTGGTGCCGGCCGGAGTACTTTACATCGCCCTTTCACGCTCAGCCGACCGGCGGTGGGAACCTGACCGTGGGGCTCTCGGTCAACAGTCGCTTTCGATCGTTGGATGCCATCCCCTTCCGGCGATCGCTCAAAGTGGACATGGAACTGTGGCACTGGCGCGACACGAAAGTGAACTACGCCCCGACAACTTACTGGTACGCTCGGCCAGGAGCGACCTGCAACGTAGAGCCCGATCCGAAGACGGCGGCCCTTCCTGTCGCACGCAAACGCACAGACGTGGTCGAGGTTTTGCAGGTGCCGGGAGCCATTGAAGGCGAGACACTGAAGGTCGCGGAAAAGACGGGCG
>JAADHY010000292.1:0-16000 GCA_013151585.1 Planctomycetota bacterium | reverse complement strand
AAGTCCAAGACGTCCCGGACTTTCGGTGGAGCAATGACCAGCAGCTTTGGTGGCGGCAAGCCAAACCGGGAGATCGGCTGGTGCTGCTTTTTCCCGTGGAAAAGGCCGGACGCTATCGGGTTTGGGCCAATCTGACGAAAGCTCGCGACTACGGCATCGTCGAACTAAGCATCAACGGCCAGCCCACAGGTCCGTTCGATCGCTATCATCCCCAGGTCGCTCATGACCGGCTGGACTTGGGCACGTTCACCTTGAAAGAAGGACCGAACCGTTTGGCCGTCAAGATCACCGGCACCAACAAGAAGGCTATTCCCAGGTACATGTTCGGCCTGGACTATCTTCTGCTGGCCCCAGTGCCGTAAATGCGAAAGGCGGGGGGCGAAGCCGCCTCGCTCAGTTGGAATTTCATCACCCGCATCGCCCAATTTCGCCGTCGAGAAAAAGAGGCGATCGCTTCGCAGCTCCGTGTTTTCGCTTTTGCGACGCTCGGGCCTAAGAAAGTCAATGGTCGTAGAGCAGCGAAAGGAAGAGACGATGAAGCGGTTCCTGCGGTGGGCAGTCGTCACAATAGCGGTCGTCGGGGTGGTTGCTTTCGTCGTGCTCGAGTGGGTCATCAAGCAACGTCCGTTTGCGGATGCCGATGCCTATTGGGCTCAACTGGATCGGCACGAGCTCACGCTGGACGTCGTCGGCCACTGGAACAATACGCTGGGGACAATCGACATCCTTTCCTACTCTCAGGCGCCGATCTTTCCCGCTCCGGTTCCCGATCCGTACGACATGTCGATGATGAAGGAGTGGATTCAAAAGGACTGGGAAGAACGGAAGGAGGCAGAGCGAGCCTATGCCTTTTTCGCGGACGATCGCGATTACGGCTGGCCGAAATCGCTGCGTGGCGTGCTGTGGATGTACGGCCTTCATGCCCGCGTTTGGGCCGCTCCGTCGATTGCCATCATCGAGCCGGGCCGGACGGCGGAAGCGGCCTTCGTCATTCGAGAAGCTTTGAATGTCTACCGGAGCCCCGCGGTTTGGAAAGACTACGTCTACGATCAGGGGTGGGGCGACCCGATGCGCGACAACGTGATGTGGAAGGCCCCTCTGCTGATCGCGGAAGGTCTATACGCGCTGCTGACAGGCGATCGACAGACATTCGGGCCGGAGATGCAGGCCGTCGCTCGCGACTTGTACGAATCCCAGGACCAAGCTTTGAAACAACCAATCGGTAATGGGTTCTCCGGTGGCGTCTGTTGTGAGCCGAACCATTGGTTTCCTCAATGCAATGCCATGGCCGTTGTGGGGATGGCCTTGTATGACAAAGTTTACGGCAAAGATGCCAAACAGGGCGTCTTCATCGGAGAAGTGTATCGAAATCGGTACATGACGTTTTTGCGCGAGTATATGACGGATCCAGACACCGGTCTTCTTTACCGCCGCTACCACCCGTACGGCCCCCAGCAGGCGGATAAGGACCTGTCGGGATTCTCAAACGTTTTTGTCGCCTTGACTCTGCACGATTGGGAACCGGAGTTCGCCGAGAACATCTACCGGCAACTCCGGAAACGGTACATTCGACGGGCGCCGCTAGGCTTGGGAGCGTTCATGCTCGAAGTTCCCGAAGAGGACCCTTATGGCAAGTTGCTGAATCCAGGGGCAGACATGCCGGGGATGCTTGGGGAAACGGCCGTCAACATCTATCTCGCCCTGCTTGCGGCCCGGGTCTTCGACGATAAGGAGACGTTCAACCAGATCAACGCGCTGCTGACCAATTTGACGAGGCCCTATTTCCGGCAGGCGGAAGTCCGCTTTGATGAAACTAACGATGACCCCGCGGGTCTCGACGACAAAACCGTCGGCCAGATGCTGAACATGATGAGCGGTTGGTGGATGCTCGCCAAGGTGCATCTGGGGTGGCGAACGATTCTGGAGCACGACTGGTCGAAACACCGAACGACCGACGGTCGGTTGCTGAATGACCCTTGAAGTGCCTCCGACTGATCGGAAAACCGTGCGAGAGGAAAGCCCGCGGCGGCTCTTTGAGGTTGCGGGGCCGGAGCCGCCCCTAGGTGAAGACGCAGCGCGCCCCGTGGCTGAGGTCGCTAGTATCAGCTCACAGGGGAGCAACTGCGAACCGCTCGACAGAAGAGCGCAGCTTCCGGTACCGCCACAGAACTCCCGTTGCCGATCGGTCCGGCATCGATCCGCGTGTGAAGGGTGACGCAGGCATTGATCTGGCTTCGGGGGAACTCCTACTTTCCTGTGGAAAGCCACTCGTCGGGGCAAACGACAGTGGGATTTCGACAATCTCATCCCCGATCTGGCTGAAACAGGGTTGTCACCTTTTCGTGAAATGATAGGATGCAGAAGTGGAAGGAGGCGTCGGTGGTGTCGATCTCCCGTCCGAGGGAGAGGTACTCTTGACCTAGTACTACCCATCTCGTAGAACGCTCCGCCGGGGGGCGGATTCGATCGGTTTCAGAAAAGATCCGGGCTTCGAGAAAGGCGGAGCGTCCAGGCTTCGGGGCGACGACGGACATGACGGGACAAATCGGTCCAGGGGATTCGACACAGTTCCGGGTGGCACGCTGATGCAGGTCAAGAGACGGGCCCGGATGGCCCCGAGTTTTTCTGAAGGCGGTTCTTGCTGCAGGCGCTCTGCGCTTTGCGCGCGCCGCCGCGGTCTGACGGTACTGGAACTGCTGACCGTCGCTGCGACCATCGGGGTGCTCACGGCCTTGATCCTTCCCGCTGTCTGTTCCGCACGCGACGCGGCTCAGCGTCTTCAGTGTGTCAATCATCTGAAGCAGCTCGGTCTGGCTCTTCACAACTACCACAGCCAGTTTCGATGTCTTCCCGCAGGCTGGCAGTGGGAAGGGACCCGTCGGTCGGCATATGCTTGGGCGGTGCCCTTGTTGCCGTACCTCGACCTTCAACCTCTGTACCAGACGATCGACCGGCCGCGGCGTCTCGACGATCCGTCGCACACCCGGGCGCGCGAGGCGACACTCGATGTTTTTCTGTGTCCTTCGGACATCGTCGAACCTCACTTCACGCTGTTTGAACCTGGCCCGCAGCCGGGGACGCAGCGTCCGCTCACCGAGCTACCGACAGCAAACTACCTGGGGGTGTTCGGGACCATCGAAGCGGACGACAGCATTCCCGCTCCGCCCGGCGACGGGACCTTTTTGGAATCCCGCTGCGTGCGTTTTGCAGAGATTCGACGCGGACTCAGCAATACGCTGTTCGTGGGCGAACGAACGATGGCTCGGGTTCCGTCAACGTGGTTGGGGATCGACGCGCGCGGGGAAGACGCCGCCTGTCGCCTCGTCGGATCGGCGATTACTCGTCCCAATTGTCCCGAATGCGACGAATGCGAATTTGATAGCCGCCATCCTGGCGGATCGGCGTTCTTATGGGGAGACGGCCGAGTGAGTTTGGTTTCGGAAAGTATCGACAGCCGAGTTTACCGCTGGCTGGCTCGGCGCTCCGAATGAGCTGTGAAGGAACCGAACGGATGAGTCGTCCATCGTGTTTCGCAGTCATGCAGGGAGAAGTCCAATGAGCAGGCATCATTTGACTCGATGTGAGCTGGAAATCATGAACGTGGTCTGGGACCGAGGGCGCGTGACCGTTCAGGATGTGGTCGACGCCCTGGATCGACCTCTGGCGTACACGACCGTCATGACAATGTTGAACATTCTGTTCAAAAAGCGTATCGTCGCTCGATGCGGAAAGCGCGGACGAGCTTACGTGTATAAGCCGCTGGTTTCGCGCGAACAAGTTCGCCGGAGCATGACCAGCGAGCTGACCGACGCCTTGTTCGATGGCTCCGTTAAGTCGCTCGTGCTCAGCCTGATCGACGCCAAGTCTCTGTCGCGATCGGACGTCGAAGAGCTGAAGAAAGCCATTGAATCGGTGGAGGCTCAATCGTGACCCCAAATCAATTCCTGGAGCTGGCCGCATCGATTTCGGTGCAGGTGGCCCTGCTTGTTCTCGTGACAGCCGGTTTGAGTCGGCTCGTCAACGAATCCGGTCAATGTCGGCTTTGGGCCGTCTGTCACGCGGCGATCTTGTCGCTGCTCGCTGTAGCCTTGGTGTTTCCTCATTTTCGGTGGTTTCAGCCGTGGAGCTATCTGAGTTCATCGAGGACGGCCGAGCTGGTAGCGGTGGAGGCTCCGTTGGGACGCCTCTTGTTGCTGGTGTGGCTCATTGGCTGCGGAGCGTCGGTGGCGGTCTTCGTTTTCCGAAACGTTCAGGCGGCGCGGTTCCTAAGGACATGCCAACCGATTCCTGGAAGCGAACGGTTGCTGCCCGACGGGGCCGAGGCGGGCTCTCCCTCGGAACGAGACAAGAGTGGACAAACGCAGAACCGCGGCGCGGCTTTGACATTTTGGGGACGCTGGCCGCGGGCAGAACGATCTATGGACGTGATGTTGCTCACTAGTTCGCGATTGGCGGCTCCTTTTTGCTGGCAGTTCCATCGTCCCTTCATTGTGATTCCCGAGTTTATTGTGAAGGACGATCCGGAGGCGCTTCACTTCGTGGTGCGTCACGAATGGGAACATCTCCGGACGGGACACCCCCTGCAACTTTTCTTGCAGCGGATCGTGGAAACCCTGTTTTGGTACCACCCGATGGTGTGGTGGGCATCTCGCCAGTCGGATGTGGCGCGCGAATTCCTGTGCGACGACGCGGCCATCGAATCCCCCAAGCAGATTTCCCGTTACCTGCGCGCGCTGTTGCGAATCATCGAGCAAGGGGCCGGCCACAGGGCTCTTGTGGCCGCGTTACCGTTCAGCCGAGCCGGCGGGACGATCGCGCGGCGAGCGCGGCGGCTAGCTGCAATCGCCCAGGACTCGCCTTTGCGACGCTGGGAAGTCCCCGAGCGGGTGGCTGTGGCCGGTTTGTTCTTGGCTGCCGCTTTTTGCTTCTTCGTCTGGATTCCTGTGGACGTTATGGCGTCGACTCGCTCCCATTGGTCGCCTTGGCCCAAGTGGAGCGCTCATGTGCTTCATGATTTCGGCATCCAGGCAAGAGATTTCGAGATTTATGATCGACGGGTCGACCTGCACGAACTGATCGAATACGGCGGCACCGGAACATCCACCACCATTCCGGATGGCCCGAGCATTTCGCGGTCTCTCGTCCCGACGGCTCGTTTCTCCGATTGAGCCCGCTATCGCAGCTAAAACCGGAATCGCGCTTACGCGTCTGTCCCCAATTGGGACACCCACGGGCTTAGACGCTCGAACGGTCCAGCCGTCCGAGCGTGATCTCCTTTCCATCCGGAAGCCGGTCATGCGGCTCGCAATTGGATCGGCCGACGATTCCGGGTATTCTGAGTGGCTGTGCGCAAAGTTTGTGCGCCGGTTCTGGCCGCGGCTGCTCGCCGGGGAACCGGGATATCCCCAATCAGAGACGCGGCCGGACGGTCGGCCGAAACACAGACAAACTCTTTGAATTGCGGAGGAACAGTGCATGGGGAATCGTCGGATGCGAGCGAGTGGATGTTGGGTGGTCGTAGGGACGGCCGCGTTGCTAATGGCCGGTGGGGTTGGAACAAGTGCTCCAGCGGCGGAAAAGGCGCGGCCGCAGTTGGGGATGAACCTGGCCGGACCGGCGGATTGGAGTACGGAGCTGCCCTTCGTGGACGTCTTTCGGCTGTCGCGCAAGTGGATCAGCCAGCGACGCGGGGCCGGATGGGGCAAAGGCCCCGAGCTGGAATTGGACGAGCACGGCTGGGTGAAGCGGCTGCAACCGAATTGCTACGCCGAGACGTTGCTTTGCACAATCGACGGCGGCCATTACCCGTCGGGTCGATACACCGTGCTCTATAAGGGTCGCGGCCGACTGGAGTTCGGCGGAGCGGCTCGAGTCGTTCAAAGTCGGCCGGGTCGCATGGTGATCGACGTGGATTCCAGCCGGGGAACGATCTTCTTGAGGCTCGTCGCCACCGATCCGAGTGACTACCTGCGCGACATCCACGTCATCATGCCGGGCTTTGAACGGACATGGCGACAGAATCCGTTCCATCCGGTCTTCCTAAAGCGATGGAAAGGCGTCACCTGTTTTCGCTTCATGGATTGGATGAAGACGAACGGATCGACCGTCCGCACCTGGTCGGACCGGCCGGCCTTGGAAGATGCCACGTTTACCGTGAAGGGCGTGCCGCTGGAGCTGATGATCGACCTGTGCAACCGCCAAGACGCGGACGCTTGGTTCTGCATGCCTCACATGGCCGATGACGATTACGTGCGCAACTTCGCCCGGATGGTGCGCGAGCGACTGGAACCGGAGCGGAAGGTTTACCTTGAGTATTCCAACGAAGTGTGGAACAGCATGTTTCCCCAAACCCGCTACGCGCGCGAGCAGGCACAGAAACTGAACCTCGGGCCGAGGGACCGACCGTGGGAAGGCGGTGGGATGTACTACGTCAAACGATCGGTCGAAATCTTCCGGATTTGGCAGGAAGTCTTCGGAGGCACGGACCGACTGGTGCGTGTCCTGTGCTGGCAGGCGGTCAATCCCTGGTGGATCGATCACATTATTTTGCCGTACCAGGATGCATACAAACAGGCCGATGCGTTGGGAATTGCACCTTACGTCAGCATGAACGTGCCGGCGAGGCGCCGCGGCGGCAATATGCCGGCGGCGGATGAAGTCGCTCGCTGGTCGGTCGAGAAGGTATTGGATTACGTCGAGCGGGAGTCGCTACCGCGAGCGATCAAGGCGATCCAAGACGACAAACGCCTTGCCGACAAGTATGGCTTGAAGCTCGTGGCGTATGAAGGCGGCCAGCACCTGGTCGGCGTCGCGGGTGGCGAGAACAACGAGCGGCTCACAAGACTGTTCCTTCAGGCGAACGCTGATCCGCGCATGGGCCGCATCTACGAACGCTATTTGTCCGCGTGGGGCGATGCGGGGGGAGACTTGTTCTGCAACTTCTCGTCGATCAGCCGCTGGAGCAAGTGGGGCAGTTGGGGCCTGCTGCAATATTACGACGACGATCCTCGCCGCAGCCCGAAGTTCATGGCCGTTATGCGCTGGGCCCGATCGCTCGGTCAGCCGGTCAACGTGCCCGAATGAAGGATTCAACGAGCTCGGCCGGTTCACAAGTGTGGTCATAGAGTGTACCCCGAGCGGAGCGAGGGACGCGGCCACCAGACGAGGAGCGTTCCGCCGCGTCCGTGAGGGAAACCGAGCGCCGGAGGCGCAGGCTCGGTTGGCTCACTCCGGCCGGTGCACTCGGGCCAGCTTACGGATCGGGGATGGCCCGCGCTGCAGGCTGTGACACCGAGCGTTTGAGCGGCCAGCGCGAGCACGATATGATGCGTCACGAACTCACGACGGGGAAGCGATCGCTATCCCGTCCGTCCGATTCGACGTCGGAGGCTTCGTCATCACGTTTCCCACTCAAGGAGAGTCCTGCGATGCGCATCGTTCCAAGCCGACGACAAAGGCTTTGGCGAAAACGTCTGCCCGCAGCAGCACTGGCGGTGGTTTGGCTCTTCGGTCCTTGGCTTGCGGCGGAGCTTGGTGCCGCGGATCGTGCGAAGGGCGTGCCGCAGAAACCAAACTTCGTCTTTTTGTTGGTCGACGATTTGGGCTGGGCGGATCTGGGGTGTTACGGAGCCGATCTGCATGAGACGCCAAACATCGACCGCCTGGCCGCCAGCGGAATGCGTTTTACAAACGCTTACGCCGCCGCTCCGGTCTGTTCTCCGACGCGGGCTTCGATCTTGACCGGCAAGTCTCCCGCGCGGTTGCACATGACGATCTGGCGCGAGTCGTCCAAGAACCGCGTCTTCAACAGGAAACTGCTTCCGCCCGACACAGTTGCCGACTTGCCGCACGAGGAGGTGACGATCGCCGAAGCCCTTCAGGCCGCGGGCTACGTCTCGGCCCACGTGGGAAAGTGGCACCTGGGCGACTTCACCCACTATCCGCAGACCATGGGGTTCCCGATCGCAATCGGCGGAACCGGTTGGGGAGCGCCCCAAACGTTCTGGTGGCCGTACAGCGGTCGCGGTCGGTTTGGCAATGAGTTTCGCTATGTGCCACACCTGGAGTGGGGGAAACCGGGCGAATACTTGACGGACCGGCTGACGACCGAAGCGATTCACGTGATCGAGCGATTGAAAGATCGACCGTTTTTCCTCTACATGTGCTGGCATACGGTGCACACGCCCATCGAGGGCAAGCCGGAGCTGGTCGAGAAACACCGCCGTCGGCTGAAACCCGAGTTCCATCACCAAAACGTCGAGTACGCGGCCATGGTCGAATCGCTGGACCAGAACGTCGGTCGCATTCTGGCGAAACTGGACGAGCTGGGATTGGCCCGCAACACCGTCGTCTTTCTCACATCGGACAACGGTGGATACATCAACCGTTTCCGGAACCGGCAGGTGACGTCAAACGCCCCCTTGCGTTCCGGGAAGGGTTCGCTTTACGAAGGTGGGGTACGGGTCCCGCTGATCGTGCGGTGGCCGAAGCACGTGCCCGCCGGTTCTGTCTGCCGAACGCCGGTCATCTCGGACGATTTCTATCCGACCATCTTGCAGTTGGCTGGCATCGAAGGCGATCCCAAACACAACGCAACCGTCGACGGCAAAAGCCTAGCCCCGGTGTTGCGGAATCCACAGGTCCGTCTCGACCGCGACACGCTCTACTGGCACTACCCGCATTACTATCCGACGACGTCACCGGTCAGTGCGATCCGGCAGGGGGACTGGAAACTGCTGCACTACTATGAAGACGACCGGATCGAACTGTACAATCTGGCCGAGGACCTGGGCGAAAGGACGAATCTGGCCGACAAAAAGCCCGACGTGGCTCAGCGTCTGAAACAGCAGCTCGCTGCATGGCTGAATTCGGTGGAAGCTCAATTTCCCCGGCCGAACCCGCGCGGCGGAGGACGCACGCGCAACTGACACCGCTCTGCGAAACGGCCGCGATCCTTGACGGAGCGAATTCACTCCACCTCGTGGACGAGGACCATGTTGTGTCGGCTGGTGCTGGTGCCGAGTCCGGACAGAACGACAATGCGGTCGCCCGGGCCGAGCTGACCGGTAGCTCGGCCTTCTGACTCCACGAAGTCCAGAACCGCCTGGCGCTCCGCAACGGGAGCTCCGTCGACCGGAACCACCCCCCAGTACAAGCACAATTTGCGCCGTGTCGTCTCGTCGTCGCTGACGCCGATGACCGGCACCGACCAACGCTGCTTGGACAGCACGCGCGCAGTCGTGCCGGTCGCGGTCGCGACCAGCAGCAGCTTTGCCCCAAGGCGTTCGGCGAGTTCGCCGGCGGCCGAACACGTGGCGTGCGTGATCGGATTGATCCCTTCGGCGACTTCCGCCACCGCCGAACGCACGGTGGTCGGTTCGGCCACCGATTCGGTAGCCACGGCGATGCGGTGCATCATTTCGACCGATTCCCGCGGGAATCGTCCAATGGCCGTTTCGCCGGAGAGCATGCAAGCGTCGGCGCCGTCCAAAATCGCGTTGGCGACGTCGGTCGCCTCGGCTCGCGTGGGCAGACGCGAATGCTGCATGCTGTCGAGCATCTGGGTCGCGACGATGACGGGCTTACAGTACCGCCGGCAAATGGCGATGATGCGTTTCTGCACGATCGGCATCTCAGCGATGTCGATCTCGACCCCCAAATCGCCGCGTGCCACCATGACCCCGTCGGCCGCTCGAACGATCGACTCCAGGTTCTCGACCGCTTCCGGCTTTTCGATCTTAGCGATCACGTCCGTGTGGCCCCCTGCCGAAGCGATCAGGCCTTTCAGCTCGTGGACCTCCTCTTCTCGGCGCACGAAGCTCAAACCGATGTACTCAACCCCGGCCGCAGCCGCCCACGCGGCTCGGTCGCGATCTTCTTCGCTCAAAGCAGGCACCGTCAGCTTCACGCCCGGCAGATTCACTCCTTGACCGCTACGGACCGTTCCGCCCTGTGTAACGCGGCACGTGGCCGCGTTCCGCTCGACGCTCTCCACGAGCAGCGAAACGGTGCCGTCGGCCAAGACCACGCGGTCGCCCGGATGGAGCTCATCGATCAAGCGGTCGTAGGTCGTTGTCAGCCCAGCGCTGTCCGACGGGCCGGCGTCCGGTCGCCCCCGGACAAACCGAACGCGGTCCCCCGCCACGAACCTCCAGCCGGTCCTCCGGAAGCTTCCCCAGCCGAATTTTCGGCCCGGCCAGGTCCACCAACACGGCAACCACCTGTCCGGTCTGACGGCTGGCTTCGCGAATTTGTTCCAGACGCTGCTGATGTTCGGCGTGGCTGCCGTGAGCCGTGTTGAGGCGAAAGACGTCCACCCCCGTCCGGATCAAATCCGCCAATTGTTCCGTCTGCGCACAGGCCGGACCGACGGTGGCAACAATCTTCGTCTGACTGGGGCGACGGGGTAGCAGAAGCTTTCGTTTGCTCATGCGGCCCATTGTAGCAACGGCCGCATCATTCGCGAACCGCCGGAGAAGCCATAGGAACCGTCAGAGAATAAGTTGTGCGGCTTGGAATATGGGATGGGCTTTTTAACCCGTCAAAAAGATGGCGAAAGGCGACGGACAGGAATGTCCATCCTACAGAGTGAGCAGTTTCTTTTCTGACGCCCCCATAGTCCGCGCAGCACCCGTCAAGTAAGCTCTATGCACTCCAGGCTACGGTTCGTGAGACGACCGGCGTGGACGTTGTCGGCGACGTTCCGGACGTTCTTGCTGCCGCCGGAGCTGCCGCTGCCGCTGCACCTCACGCTCGATTTCGCGCTGCCACTTGGACTGCTGCTTTTCCATTCGATGCCTGTCTTTCGCCGCCTGTTGCCGCAACTTCTTCACCGAGATCTTGACCGGCTCCTGCTGGAACTTCGATCCGGCCACCCAGGCACCACGCGTTCGCAAACCGGTGTAACTATAGCTCTGGTCCAGGCTCCGGAATGCACAGGCCACATCCAGCAGTTCGTCGTTCACCGACTGGCTGACCGCCTTCAGCCCCACGACGGCTCCGATGACTCCTAACGTCGCCAGCAAGACCAGTTCGGCGGATAAAATCGCGCCGACCTCGTCCTTCCAAAACGCGCAGAGAAGATTCTGTTTCATCACAGCGGCTCCTGAAACGTGCAAGGAATCCGACAAGTGCACCCCCGATACTGCTCCGATTGGGGCTTCGACGAGCCCCCGTGCGGCTCCCAATCCGCAAGACTTTGGCGTCCGACCGAACAGAACGTCGCAACCCGAACTGGCAATGCGCCGCCCTGAGATGACAATTTCCTCAATCCTCTTGTTTAGCTATTTTAACAATCTTGCCAGTTTTGTCAATTATTTGGATTGTGCTGATCGCAGGGATTGTGCCGATCCGTGGTGGTTTGATCACATATCGGCCTAGCGTTGCCCACGAGCGGGCGGGCCCTGCGGACTACCGGCGGCTGGCGTGGGGTGGTACGATGATGGCACTTTCCGGCCCGTCTCGCGGAGAGGGCGACTGGTCCGATGGGGAACACCTTTGACGGGAGGCAGAGATGAGTTGGCAGGTCTATCTCGCGCTGAGTTTGGTGATGTTCTTCGAGTACGCGGTGTGGGGCGCCTGGGCGCCGGTTTTGACCGCTCGGCTGCTCGGACCGCTCAAGATGACCGGCAAGCAGGCGGGCTGGATTTACGCGACACTGCCTTTGGCTTGCATTTTCGCCCCCTTCGTGGCCGGGCTTGCTGCGGACCGGTGGGTGAACGCCGAGTGGATTCTGATCATTGCCCACCTGATCGGGGCCGTCTTATTGCTGGCGGCGGCCCGCGCGCAGCGTTTCGGATCGTTGTTGCCCATCATGTTGTGCTACTCGCTCTGCTATGCGGCAACTCTGCCTTTGGTCAACAGCGTCCTGTTTGCTGGGACGGCGAGCATTGCGGACGAGGCGGCTCGAGGGGCGGCTCAGGCGAAAGTCTTCATCTGGGCTCCGATCGCTTGGGCGCTGACCGGTTGGTCGCTCACGGGGTGGCGGATGCTGCGGAAGACGCCGGGCGACGGAAGTGACTGCCTGTATCTGGCGGCCGGCTTGTCGATCGTGATGGTGTTGGCCAGCGCGCTGGTTGCCGTCCTGTCCCCCACTCCGCCGAGCGGCGGCGAAGCCTTTCCGATCCAGGGCGTTTTGGAAATGCTTTCCCAGCCGAATTTTCTGCTGTTCGTTGTGATTTCGATGATCGTGTTCGGCCTGATGCAGTTCTATTTCTTGGGCACGGCCCCCTTCTTGCAGGAAAAGGGGATCGCGAGCAAACACGTACCAGGGCTGATGGCTTTGGCGCAGATCGCGCAGGCCCTGGCGACGTGGTTCTTGTTCATGAAGCTGATTGAAAGTCTCGGCTTCAAATGGACGTTGGTGATAGGAGCCGCCTGCTGGGCAGCTTTGTACGGTGTGTATGCGTTGGGACTGGCCCGCTTTTGGTTGGCTTCGGTCCAGCCGCTGCATGGGCTGGCGTATGTCTTTTTCGTGATCGTCGGTCAGAAGTTCACGAACGATGTTTCGCCCGAAGCGATCCGCAGCTCGATGCAAGCGTTGATTTTCGCCGCCACGGTCGGCCTCGGCCTGTTTGTGGGCACTCAATTCGCCGGTTTCGTCATGGATCATTTTTCCGAAGAAGGGAAGTTCCAATGGCGAAAGGTATGGCTGGTGCCGTGCGGCATCACCGTGGCCTGCGTCTTGATCTTCGCAGCCGCATTTCAAGAGCCGCAGCCTGCGGGGGACCAGACGGCTCAAGGCCGCCCGGCCGCTTCAACCAACGCAGTGACGGTCGTCCGGAGCAGCTCGTCGCGCGGAGCGACTTTCGGGGCCGAACAGGCGGCCCGATAGATTTCGGTCCCAGCCGGACGACCTGGCTGCGCAGAAGACGGGCCCTTTTCGCCGAAACAACGGTGCGGTCTGTCAGTCGACGACGGGAAAAAGACGGTGACGCGTCCCGAGAGAGTCGGCTGGTCCGACGAGGTAGCGTTGTCCCTTGCAGAGGCACAAGAGAGGAACGGATCATGAGATTGGCATCGTGGTGTGTATGCGCGGTGGGGGTGGCTGCTTGCAGTTGGCTTGGGGCGACCCGGTGTGACGCGGCCGAGCGGTCGCGACCAAACATCCTCTGGATCACCAGCGAAGACAACGGTCCGCATTTGGGCTGCTACGGCGACAAGTACGCCGATACGCCGAACCTGGACCGGTTGGCCGCCAAAGGCATGATCTACCAGGTCTGCTGGTCTAACGCTCCAGTCTGTGCGCCGGCTCGGACGGCCATCATCAGCGGCGTCTATCCCCCGTCGACGGGATCGGAGCATATGCGGAGCATGGTCCGGATGCCGCCGTTCATGAAGATGTATCCCCAGTTCCTGCGCGAAGCCGGCTACTACTGCACGAACAACCGAAAGGAAGATTACAACCTGGAGAAGCCCGGCCGGGTATGGGATGAGTCGTCTCGACGGGCTCACTGGAAGAACCGCAAGCCGGGGCAGCCGTTCTTTGCGATCTTCAACCACACGATCAGTCACGAGAGCCAGATCCGACGACGGCCGCACACGCTCGTGCACGATCCGGCCAAAGTGCGCGTCCCGGCCTATCATCCGGATACGCCCGAGGTGCGTCATGACTGGGCCCAGTACTACGACAAGTTGACTGAAATGGACGCCTTGGCCGGCCGCAATCTGCGCGAGCTGGAAGAGGCCGGGTTGGAAGACGACACCATCGTCTTCTATTACGGCGACCACGGGCCGGGCATGCCGCGGTGCAAGCGATGGCCGTACGATTCCGGGCTGCGAGTCCCGCTGATCGTCTATATCCCCGAGAAGTTCTCGCACTTGCGACCGAAGGATTACGTTCCGGGCGGCTGCTCGGATCGGCTCGTCAGCTTCGTCGACCTGGCCCCGACGCTGCTCAGCCTGGTGGGCATCAAACCACCAAAATGGATGCAAGGCCATGCTTTCGCCGGGAAATACGAAGAGCCACCGCAGCCTTATGTGTACGGCTTTCGGGGCCGAATGGACGAACGATATGACATGGTCCGCTCGGTCCGCGACCACCGTTTCGTTTACATTCGGAATTACATGCCGCACAAAATCTACGGGCAGTACATCGCCTACATGTTCCAGACGCCCACCACTCAAGTGTGGAAACGTCTTTACGACGAAGGCCAACTGAAACCGCCGCAGACCTTCTTCTGGGAGCGGAAACCGCCCGAGGAACTTTACGATCTGCAGAACGACCCGGATGAGGTCCACAACCTAGCGAATTCTCCGGACCATCAAGAAGTCCTGCAGCGACTGCGGAAAGCTCAGCGGGACTTGGTCCTCCAAATCCGGGACGTGGGCTTCCTGCCGGAGGGCGAGATCCACAGCCGATCGCTGGGCTCCACGCCGTATCAGATGGGCCACGACGAGAGCCGCTATCCCTTGCGTCGCATCCTGGAAGCAGCCGAATTGGCTTCGTCACTTCAGCCGTCGGCCTTGCCGCGACTGTGTCAGCTCCTCCATGATGAAGACAGTGCCGTCCGCTATTGGGCGGCGATGGGGATTCAGATGCGGGGCCGATCGGCCGTCGAGCGCTCTCGGTCCCTCTTGCAGAACGCGTTGAACGATTCATCGCCTTACGTGCGCATCCTGGCCGCTCAGTCGCTGGCTGAGTTTGGCGAGCCCGAGGACCGGCGACCGTCGCTGGACGTACTGATCGGCCTGGCTTCGCTGGAACATAACAGCGTTTATGTGTCGATGTTTGCGCTGAATGCCATCGACGAGCTGGATGAGAAAGCCGCCCCACTGGCCGATGCGGTGGCCAAGTTGCCCAAGAAAATCCCGAACCTGCCGCGCCGCATGGGAAACTACGTTCCCCGTCTGATCGAAAAGATTCTGGCTGACTTCGGGCGGTAGCCTCGCCCGGACCACGCTAATCCGAACCGCCGAGAGGCGGGACAAACAGGTCGGCTCGTCGAGCCAGCTCCCCGACGGAGCCCGGGGCCGGAGGCGGGGATCGGGGAGTTCGTCCGCGGTCGTCCTTCATTCCAATTCGGGAAGAATCACCCCTTGCAGCCAGTAGCCTTTCAGCTCTTTCACCAGCCACAGGAATTTTTCCAAGTCGACGGGCTTGGTCAGATAGCCTTCCACTTGCAGGCGCTCGCTGATCAGCACGTCCTCGGCGGCTGTGGAGGCGGTGAGGATGACAACGGGAATCTTTTTCAAATCCTCGTCTTGCTTGATCTCCGCCAGCACTTCGCGGCCGTCCTTCTTGGGGAGGCCCAGGTCGAGTAGGATCAGGTCCGGACGAGGCGCTCGTACGAACTTGCCCCGCCGGTGCAGGAATTCTAGCGCGTCCTCCCCATCCCGTAGCCATGTGAGGCGATGCTGGATTTCACCCTTGCGCAGAGCGCCCATGGTGAACCGGGCTGAAGTAACGCTGTCTTCGATCAGCAAAATCTCCATGGGCCGTCCGACAGCTTCGCTTTTCATGATTTTTTCTCCGCGCCCCGACTGGCCCCGTCCCCCATCAACGATTTTCCGGTCCCACACCGACCTGGATTGGGCCGTCCCGAAAAAACGCTGATTTTCTCACGATCGATCGCCGTGACGACTATGCACCCAGCTTCCGACGAACAAGGCCCCCAGCAAGAATAGCGGGCCGATCAACAGAAGTCCCGTCCCCCAATGCAGATGATGCCACGCCATGGCCGTGTAGCCAATCCCCAGGCCGAAGAATATGAATCCACCAACTGACGGCCAGCGCCACGCGATGGCCAGTGCGACAAGAACCACGCCCGTCGGGATCAAATGGATCAGCACGGCTGTGGTATTCTGCCAAAATGTTGCGCCGACGTCGAATGCATCCAACGCAAACACCGACACTAAAGCCGCAAAGATCAGGCACAGGGCACGCGGCCCCCAGATCATGCCCTGCTCGACCAGCTTATTCCGTGCATACTGAGTCACCGTTGGTCACTCCTGATCCAGTCTCGCGATTCTCAGACCATTATTTCGGTAGCCGCTGGTTGGG